>NZ_CAXTBY010000010.1:0-65187 GCF_964242245.1 uncultured Methylobacterium sp.
CCGGCCGGCACCTCGCGCGGCTTCGGCGTCGCCGAGTTCAAGCAGATCGGCGGCTTCATCGTCGAGGTGCTCGACGGCCTCGTGGCCAGGGGCGAGGCCGGCGACGCCGAGGTCGAGGCCGCGGTCAAGCACAAGGTCCACGCGCTGACCGACCGCTTCCCGATCTACGGCTGAGGGATCGTCGCCGCACGCCCTCCCCTTCCGGGGCGGGATGCACCACGTGACCGAACGGCCGCGGACCGAGGAGGTTCGCGGCCGTTCGCACGTCTCGACCATGAGAGGTCCGCCGGATGCGGTGTCCCTATTGCGGCGGCTCCGACACGCAGGTGAAGGACTCGCGCCCGAGCGAGGACGGCGCCGCGATCCGCCGCCGCCGGGTCTGCCCGGAGTGCAGCGGACGCTTCACCACCTTCGAGCGGGTGCAGTTGCGCGAGCTCGTGGTGCTCAAGCGCTCGGGCAAGCGCGTGCCCTTCGACCGGGACAAGCTCCAGCGCTCGATCGGCGTGGCGCTGCGCAAGCGCGCGGTCGAGCCGGACCGGATCGAGCGGCTGGTCGACGGCATCGCGCAGCAGTTGGAGAGCGGCGGCGAGGCCGAGATCCCCTCCGAGACGATCGGCGCGCTGGTGATGGAGGGGCTGAAGGGTCTCGACGATGTCGCCTACGTGCGCTTCGCCTCGGTCTACAAGAATTTCCGCGAGGCCAAGGATTTCGAGGATCTCCTTGGAACGCTGGGCGAGGCGGGTGCGGCGTCGGACGATGCGCCCGCGCCGAAGCGGCGCTCCGCGCGGGCGCGCCCGTGAGCGGAGCCGATGACCGCTTGATGCGGCTCGCCCTGGCGCTGGGCCGGCGCAACCTCGGCCGCACGTGGCCGAACCCGTCGGTCGGGGCGGTGGTGGTCGCGGGCGAGGCCGGTGCCGAGCGGATCGTCGGCCAGGGCGTGACGGCGCCCGGAGGCCGTCCGCACGGCGAACCCCTGGCGCTCGCCCAGGCGGGGGACGCCGCCCGCGGCGCGACCCTCTACGTCACCCTGGAGCCGTGCTCGCATCACGGCCGCACGCCGCCCTGCACCGATGCGGTCATCGCCGCCGGCATCGCGCGCGTCGTCAGCGCCCTGGAAGACCCGGACCTGCGGGTCTCCGGCCGTGGCCACGCCGCCTTGCGCGCGGCCGGCCTCGCGGTGGAGACGGGCCTGATGCGCGCAGAAGCCCTTCGCGACCATCGCGGCCACGTCGCGCGGGTGACGCGCGGCCGTCCGAGCGTGCACCTGAAGCTCGCCCGCACGCGGGACGGCTTTGCGGCCGCCTCCGGGCCGGAGCGCCTGCGCATCACGGGCGAGGTGGCGGGCGGCGCCGTCCACCTGTGGCGGGCGCACGCGGACGCACTCATGGTCGGGATCGGCACCGTGCGGGCTGACGACCCGTCGCTCTCCGTGCGCCTGCCCGGCCTCGCGGAGCGCTCGCCGCTGCGGGTGGTCCTCGATTCGGAGCTGCGCCTGTCGCCGGCGAGCGTTCTGGTCCGCGGCGCCCGCGACGTGCCCACCCTCGTCGCCACCACCCGCCGCGCGCCGGCTCACGCCAAGCGGATGCTCGACGCGTTCGGCGTCGAGGTGGTCTGCGTCGCCGACGACGCGCGGGGCCGCGTCGACCTGCGAGCCGTGCTGGCGATGCTGGCCGAGCGCGGGGTGACCCGGCTGGCGAGCGAGGGCGGGCCGCGGCTCGCGGACGCCCTCGCCGAGGCGGACCTGATCGACGCCTGTACCCTGATCACCGGCCCGTCCGAGCTCGGCGCGCGCGGCGGCCTTCCGGCCGTCGGCCCGCACCTCGCCGGACGGCTCGCGGGCGAGACTTTTCGCGCGGTCGAGAGCCTGGACCTCGGGCCCGACCGGGCCGTCACCTACGAGCGGAGATTTCCCTAGATGTTCACCGGGCTCGTCAGCGATGTCGGCACGATCCTCAGCGTGGCGGGCGACGCGCGCCTGCGCCGGCTGACCATCCGGGCCGCCTACGATCCGGCCACCCTCGCGCTCGGGGCCTCGATCGCCTGCTCCGGGCCGTGCCTCACGGCGGTCTCGGTCGAACCGACTGGGGGCGGCTGCGTCTTTTCCGTCGATGCGGCGGCCGAGACGCTGGCCCTGACGACCGTCGGCACGTGGCAGGCCGGCACCCGGATCAACCTGGAGCGCTCGCTCAGGATCGGCGACGAACTCGGCGGCCACCTCGTCACCGGCCACGTCGACGGCGTGGCCGAGGTCGTGTCGCGCGAGAGTGTGACCGCGGGCGACTGGGGCGCGAGCGAGCGCTTCACCCTGCGGGCGCCGACGGACGTCGCCCGCTTCATCGCGAAGAAGGGCTCCGTCTGCCTCGACGGCACCTCGCTCACGGTCAACGCGGTCGCGGGCGACACCTTCTCGGTGCTGCTGATCCCGCACACCCTTCAGGTGACGACGTGGGGCGAGCGGCGGGCGGGCGACCGCCTCAACCTGGAGGTCGACCTGATCGCGCGCTACGCGGCTCGGCTCGCCGAGGCGCGCGGGAGCGATGCGTGAGTTTGGTTCAGAACGAGCGGATCGCGTTGATCGCGGCCTGTCCGAATGCCACGGCTGGTGACCTGTTCACGGTAGGCGTCGTCCTGAGAGGCCTCAAGCCATGACAGACGTTCAGATCGTCGCCTTCGTCGTCGCCCCCCTGATGGCGGTCGCCGTCGGCTTCGGTGTCGCCCTCTGGTCCCGTTACGCGGATCGATGAAGGCCCGGAAGCCCGCTCAGCGCGGCGGGATCGAGTAGGTCCCGTTCGCCTGGGCGACGAGGTCGTCGGAGCCGGGCGCCGCGATCAGCACCTCGCCGACGGCGAGCCGGCGGCCGAGCTTCAGCAGCCGCGCCTGCGCGATCAGGTCGAGTCCCGCGGGCTTGCGCAGGAAGTTGAAGGTGAGGCTCGTGGTGACGGCGAGCGCCACGGGGCCGATCTGGGCGAGGATCGCGGCGTAGAGGGCGTAGTCGGCGAGCGCCATCATCGCCGGTCCCGATAGCGTGCCGCCGGGCCGCAGGAAGCGCTCGCTGCCGGCAAGCCGCATCCGGGCCGAGAGCGGGCCGACCGCCTCCAGGTGGTAGGCCCGCCCGCCCGCGTGCATCTGCGGGAATTCCCGGTCGAGGAAGCCTTGCGTCTCGGCCAAGGTCATCATCGTGGCAGCGCTCACGGTTCCCCCCCGCCTGCACGGCCGCGCCCGAAATCGACTTCGGCCGTCTCCTGTCCCTGCGCGACGATGCCGCGGCGGATGGCGCGGGTGCGGGTGAAGAGCCGGTGCAGGGCCTCGCCGTCGCCCCAGCGGATCGCCCGGGTCAGCGCCGACAGGTCCTCGTTGAAGCGGCCGAGCATCTCCAGCACCGCCTCGCGGTTGGTGAGGAAGATGTCGCGCCACATGGTCGGGTCGGAGGAGGCGATGCGGGTGAAATCGCGAAACCCGCCGGCGGAGAACTTCATCACCTCGGATTCCGTCACCGCTTCGAGATCGGCGGCCGTGCCGACGATGTTGTAGGCGATCAGGTGCGGCACGTGGCTGGTGATGGCGAGCACGAGGTCGTGGTGCTCCGGGGTCATCGTCTCGACGACGGCCCCGAGCCCCTGCCAGAGGGCGCGCACCCGCTCGACCGCGGCCTCGTCCGTGCCCTCCGGCGGCGTCAGGATGCACCAGCGGCCGGAGAACAGCGTCGAGAATCCGGCATCCGGGCCGGAATACTCCGTGCCGGCGACCGGGTGGCCCGGCACGAAGGCGACGCTCGCAGGAAGGTGCGGGCCGACCGCGGCGACCACCGAGGCCTTGACCGAGCCGACGTCGGAGACGACCGCGCCCGCCCTCAGCCGCGGCGCCATCTCCGCCACCACGGGACCGATGGCGCCCACCGGCACGCACAGGATCACGAGGTCGGCCTGCGCCCCGCCCTCGGCGGCGTCATCCGTGACGTGGTCGGCGAGGCCGAGATCGCGCACCCGCTCGCGCACGGTCGCGTCGGCGTCGATGGCGACGATCCGCTCGGCCAACCCGTAGCGGCGGGCGCCGCGGGCGATCGACGAGCCGATCAGGCCGAGCCCGACGATCGCGAGGCAGCCCAGCGGCGGCGCGGCCGTTGCCGGCACGGACGGCTCAGGCATCCGCACCTCGCGCGAACGCGGTCAGCGCATCGAGGAAGGCGCCGTTCGCCTCGGCGCCGCCGACGGTGACGCGCAGCGCCCCCGGCAGGCCGTAGGCGGAGACCCGCCGCACGATCACGCCGCGCCCCGTCAGGAAGGCGTCGGCGTCGGCCGCCGTGCGGCCGTGCGCTTCGGGAAAGTGGACCAGCAGGAAGTTGGCGACGCTCGGCGTCACGGCAAATCCCAGCGCCCGGACGCCCTCGGTCAGCCGCGGCAGCCACGCCGCGTTGTGGGCGATGGCGGCGGCGACGTGCGCCTCGTCGGCGAGCGCCGCCGCGCCCGCGGCGATCCCGGCCGTCGACAGGTTGAACGGCCCCCGGATGCGGTTGACCGCGTCGATCACGTGGGCGGGCCCGACCATCCAGCCGATCCGCAGGGCGGCGAGCCCGTGGATCTTCGAGAAGGTGCGGGTCATCACGACGTTCTCGGCCTCGCAGGCCAACTCCAGTCCATCAGCGTAGTCGCCGGCCCGCACGTACTCGGCGTAGGCCCCGTCCAGGACGAGGAGCACGTGCGGGTCGAGCCCGGCATGCAGGCGGCGCACCTCGGAGAACGGTAGGTAGGTGCCGGTCGGGTTGTTAGGGTTGGCGATGTAGACGATCTTCGTCCGCGGCGTCACCGCGGCCAGGATGGCGTCCACGTCCGCGGTGAGGTCGCACTCGGGCGCCACCACCGCCGTGCCGCCGGCCGCCAGGATCGCGATGCGGTACACCAGGAAGCCGTGCGCGCAGAAGATGCCCTCGTCGCCGGGGCCGACATAGGCGTAGGCCAGCAGCGACAGCAGTTCGTCCGAGCCCGCGCCGCAGACGATCCGCCCCGCGTCGAGCCCGTACCTTTTCGCGATGGCCTGCCGCAGGGTCGTCGAGGTCCCGTCCGGGTAGACTTCGAGCTTGGCCGCAGCCTCCCGCATCGCGGCGACCGCCGCCGGGCTGGGCCCCAGCGGCGTCTCGTTCGAGGAGAGCTTGTGGACCTTGTGCGCCCCGAGCGCCCCGCTTTTGCCGGGCACGTAGAGGTCGATCGCCATCACGCCGGGGCGCGGCACCGGTCGGGCGAGGGAGGAGGCGGCCATTCTATCGCGATCTGAGGCAGGGCTTCTGGACAGCGCCCGTCTACAGCATTTCGAGCACTGATGAAGCAGGCGCTGCGGGATGGCGCGGCTCGCGACCCGCGAGCATCGCAGCCGCCCGCATGGCCGCTCTCGCGCAGGCCCCGAAGCCGTGGATGTGCCCGCTCCGCCGAGCGCTGCGTACTCACACCCGAAACCGCGCCGCGTGGCTTCCGGTCTCGTCCAGCGCCGTGACCTCCGCGCCGGCGCGGTCCAGTGCATCCCGGAGCTGGCGGGCACCGACGCCGCCGGGCGCGGCGAGCAGCAGCCGCTCCGCGCCGGTCTTCTCTGCGCCGGTCTTCTCCGCGCCGGCCTTGGGCTTGGCGCGGGCCACCACCTCGCCGTAGAGGTCCTGCAGGGCGCGCTCGGCCCCGGCCGTCCACGCCGCGCAGCGGACGGCATGGAGCACCCAGTCGCGCTGGATCGCGGCCGGGTCGTCGAGGGGCTTGGCCACCACGAAGACCGGGGTGCCGGCCGGATGCGTCGGCCGCTCGATGAAGGGCAGCCGCGCGATCACCTTCGGGCGGCCGGTGCCGACGAGCCCGTCCCACCATGCCTCCCCCTTCGCGCCGCCAGCCGTCGCGCGCGGGTCGAAGCGGAAGATGCCGAGGTCGCCGCGGGAGGCGGCCACCGCCTCGATCACCGCCGAGCAGGTCGGATGAGGCCGGTAGGGCACGGTGAAGCCGAAGTGGAAGCGGGCCGAATCGCGCATCGCCGGGTCGCCGCCGGAGATGTCGGCGTGCACCGAGAACGGCGCCTGCACGAAGGTGAAGGTCGCGATGATGACGCGCCAGATGCCCTCCACCGTGTCGAGGGGTAAAAGCCCGCGGTGGCGCTCGGCCACGCGCCGCATCATCGCGGCCTCGCGCCCGGGACGGAAGGCGGAGCCCGAGGCCGAGGTGCCCTTCACCGCGATCAGGCGGTCGATGATCCCGCCGCGCTGGATCAGCAGGGCGTGCATCTCGGCGTCGATCCGGTCGATCTCGGCCCGCAGCGCGGCGAGATCCTCCGGCGGCGTCGCGTCTCGTTTGGAAAAGCGCATGGTGTGACGGGCTGAGGTCGGTTTCGGCTGGGCGCGCCTGGAAGCGTCTCACGAACTGCCCCAGGGTGCCTCGAATGCCAGGGACAGGACCGGCGGCGCCTGGCGCTTGGCGAGAATCTCTTAGGGCCCGCAACGCCGAAGGGCCAGCGCCCGGCCCACGCGCACCTGACGGCCGCGCCGATGGGGCGGGAGCGATCGTGCCCTTTCGTTGACGCATGAGGGCGCGCACATTACCTCGGTGCTGCGGCGGGCGCGGGAGGCCTGGGGTCTCGCAACCCTTTCAGCGAGCCCGACAAGAAGCCGTTTCCAGATCCGCCATGGACAATCCCCTCGACACCGCTCGGCGTCCGGAGCCCGAGCCCGAAGGCCGCGAGCGGTCCCAGGCCCGGGAGCCCGCGGGCCTCGTCGCCCGGTTCGGCACCGACCGGCCGCTGGCGATGGATTCGGGTGCGCAGCTCGCGCCGTTCCAGGTCGCCTATCAGACCGCCGGCACCCTCAACGCCACGCGCTCGAACGCGGTGCTGATCTGCCACGCGCTTACCGGCGACCAGCACTTCGCCCAGCCCCATCCGGTCACGGGGAAGCCCGGCTGGTGGCAGACGCTGGTGGGCCCGAGCAAGCCGATCGACACCGACCGCTACTTCGTCGTCTGCGCGAACGTGATCGGCTCCTGCATGGGCTCGACCGGGCCGGCCTCGACCGACCCGGGCACGGGCCGCGCCTACGGCCTCGACTTCCCGATGGTCACGATCCGCGACATGGTCCGCGCGCAGGCGATGCTGCTCGACCACCTCGGGATCGCCGACCTGTTCCTGTGCATCGGCGGCTCGATGGGCGGGATGCAGGTGCTGCAATGGGCCTCGCTCTATCCCGAGCGCGTGTTCGCGGCGATGCCGATCGCGACGGGCGCGCGCCACTCGGCGCAGAACATCGCCTTCCACGAGGTCGGCCGGCAGGCGATCATGGCCGACCCCGCCTGGGCCGACGGGCGCTACCTGGAGGCCGGCACCCGGCCGTCGAAGGGTCTCGGCGTCGCGCGGATGGGCGCGCACATCACCTACCTGTCCGAGCCCGCGCTCCATCGGAAGTTCGGCCGCCGGTTCCAGGGCGGCACGGCGCCGACCTTCTCGTTCAACGCCGACTTCCAGATCGAGAGCTACCTGCGCCACCAGGGCCTCAGCTTCGTCGAGCGGTTCGACGCCAACGCCTACCTCTACCTCACCCGGGCGATGGACTACTTCGACCTCGCGGCCGACCACGGCGGCGTGCTCGCCAACGCCTTCCGGGCGACCCGAACCCGGTTCTGCGTGATCGCCTTCACCTCCGACTGGCTGTTCCCGACCGCCGATTCCCGCGCGATCGTGCATGCGCTCAACGCGGCCTCGGCGCCCGTCGCCTTCGTCGAGGTCGAGAGCGACAAGGGCCACGACGCCTTCCTCCTCGACGAGCCGACCTTGTTCTCGGCCGCGCGCGGCTTCATCGACGCGGCCGCCCGGGCGCGCGGCCTGTGAGCGAGCGCGACGCGCAGGCGATCACCTTCGGAGACGCGGCCTCCGGCACGCCCTGGGAGGCGGCAGCCGACCTGCCGCGGGCAGCCGGGACGGGGGGAACCCGGGTCGATCACCTCGTGGTGCTCGGCCTCGTGCCGCCGGGTGCCCGCGTCCTCGACATCGGCTGCGGCGACGGCTCGCTGCTGGCGCTGCTGCGCGACCGCCGCGGGGTCGACGGGCGCGGCATCGAGCTGTCCCGCGAGGGCGTCAACGCCTGCTTGGCCCGCGGCCTGCCGGTGATCCAGGGCGATGCGGACACCGACCTCGAAAACTATCCCGACGACGCCTTCGACGTGGTGGTGCTGTCCCAGACCATCCAGGCGACGCGCAATCCGCGCCTCGTGCTGGAGCACCTGCTGCGCATCGGCCGGCAGGTGGTGATCTCGTTCCCGAACTTCGGCCACTGGCGGGTGCGCACCGAACTCGCCTTCCGGGGCCGCATGCCGATCACCGAGATCCTGCCCGAGGCGTGGTACGAGACCCCCAACATCCACCACTGCACGATCCGCGACTTCGTCGGCCTGTGCCGCGTCGTCGGCGCCCGCATCGAGAAGGCGGCCGCGCTCGATGCGCGCGGTCGCCCGATGCGGTTCTCGATGCCGTGGTGGTTCTGGAACCTGATCGGCGCGCAGGGGGTGTTCCTGCTGCGGCGGGGGAGCCCACCGCGGACCTGAGGGCGAACCGTCAATGCCCGTTCAGGAAGTCCAGCA
Source organism: uncultured Methylobacterium sp. (assembly GCF_964242245.1). Taxonomy (NCBI): domain Bacteria; kingdom Pseudomonadati; phylum Pseudomonadota; class Alphaproteobacteria; order Hyphomicrobiales; family Methylobacteriaceae; genus Methylobacterium; species uncultured Methylobacterium sp. Next base: position 8,592 of record NZ_CAXTBY010000010.1, read on the forward strand.
TCGCGGCGTCGAAGCGCTCGGTCGCCTCCATGTGGACGAGGTGGCCAATGCCCTCGAACACGATCGCCTTGCCGTCACGCATCCGCGCCGCGAGCGCCTGCGCGTTCTCGGCGTTGCGGCCCATCTTGGCCGCGAGCTCCGGCGGGGCGTAGGGCTTTCCGGGCGCGTTGCGGTCGGCCGCCCCCATGATGAACAGCGTCGGGACGTGAAGCAGCGGGATCTCGTGGACGACCGGCTGGCCCCAGATCATCGTGTAGGAATTGACGAAGGACTGAAGCCAGCGCGGATACTCGCCCGCACCCTTGACCCGCTCGCGGACTTCCACGAACGGCGCGATCGCCGATTCCGGAAGCGACAGAGCGTAGCTCGTCATCAACTGCTTGCGGTAGGCCGCCGCCGTCAGTTCACCCTCGCGCCTGAGCAGGGTGTCGTTGTCGACCGGCGGCACGCTGAAGCGGTAATCCTCCAGGCCGAGCGGCGCCTCCAGGACGAGGCTGTTGACGCGATCCGGCGCGGTGCGGGCAAGCCGCACCGCGAGCATCCCGCCCATCGAGTGGGCCACTACGTCGACGCGGCGCAGACCGAGGCTGTCGAGGAGACCGAGCGTGTCGGCGGCCATCCGGTCGAAGCTGAACGGGCCGACGGGCTTCGCGGACTTGCCGAAGCCGAGCTGGTCGGGGACCACCACCCGGTAGCCGGCTCCCGACAGCGCCGCGATCACCGGCGCCCAGTAGCTCGCCGGGAAGTTGCGCCCGTGCAGCAGCAGCGCCGTGCGCCCGTTGGCGGCGGCGGTCGGCGCCACGTCCATGTAGGCGAGGCGCTGGGCCTCCCCGTCGCGGGAGAGCGCAAGGAAGCGGACCGGGTACGGGTATGCGAAACCCTCCAGGCCGATGCCGAGAGGCTGCGTCGCGTCCTGTCCGCGTGCCGCCATCGGCAGCAGGGGGAGCAGGGCGAGCAGCAGGGTTGCAGGACGCATGATGGGCACTCCGGGTCGGATCGATCCGGACCGTGACATAGGGCGCACGCCGTGCCGCGAAGGCCGGGATTCCGCGAGTGCGTCGATGACCGGCGCGCGGGCCGCGCCATCGCCCCGACCGCCGCGACCTCACCCGCGGGCGGGCGGTTCAGGCGCTATGTCCCTCACCATGTCCCTCGCGGACCTGCCTGTTGCCGCCGCGAACCGCTATGGCCGACGCGGCGCGGGACGGTTCGCGACGGCCGACGCGTTGCCTGGGACACAGGACAGCAGGGTGCAGGACAGCCAAGTGCAGGACGGTCGAGGGCGGGACGAAGCGACCCAAGCGGGTAAGATACAGGACGGACTGCCGGTGCGCGAGCGCCTGCTGGCGATGTCGGCGGTGGGGCTTGCCATGACGATGGCGGTGCTCGACGGGGCGATCGTCAACGTCGCGCTTCCCGTCATGGCCAAGGACCTCGCGGTCGAGCCGTCGGCGGCGATCTTCGTGGTCAACGGCTACCAGATCGCGGTGACGGCGGCGCTCCTGCCCCTGGCCTCGCTGGGCGACATCCTGGGATACCGGCGGGTCTACCTCGCGGGGCTCGCCGCCTTCGTGGCGGCCTCGCTCGCCTGCGCCCTGGCCCCGAGCCTCGGGTTCCTGATCGCCGCGCGCCTCGCGCAGGGCTTGGGGGCGGCAGGGGTGATGAGCGTCAACATCGCGCTCGTGCGCTTCATCTACCCGAACCGGATGATCGGCCGCGGCGTCGGCAACGTCGCGCTCATCGTCGCCGTCGCGTCCGCTGCCGGCCCGACGGTGGCCGCCGCGATCCTGTCGGTGGCCTCCTGGCCCTGGCTGTTCCTGGTGAACCTGCCGGTCGGCCTGCTCGCGCTCGCGGTCGCCTCACGGACGCTGCCGACGACGCCGCGGAGCGGTGGGCGGTTCGACGGCCTGAGCGCGGTGCTCAACGCCCTCACCTTCGGCCTGCTGATCGTCGGCATCGACCGCCTCGGCGACGCGGGAGCACACGCCTGGGCGCTCGCCGAGATCGCGGGGGCGCTGGTGATCGGCGCGGCCTTCGTCTGGTACCAAGTGCGGCTGCCCGCACCCCTGCTGCCCGTCGACCTCCTGCGGATTCCCGCCTTCGCCCTCTCGATGGCGACCTCGATCAGTGCGTTTGCCGCGCAGATGATCGCCTACATCTCGCTGCCGTTCTACTTCCAGGACGTGCTGCACCTGTCCGGCACGCGGACCGGCTTCCTGATGACGCCCTGGCCGATCGCCATCGCGACGATGGCGCCGGTCGCCGGCCGGCTGGCCGACCGCTACCCGCCGGGCCTGCTCGGGGGCATCGGTCTGGCGCTGATGGCGGCGGGCATCGCAAGCACGGCGCTGCTGCCGGCGGCCCCCACCACCCTCGACATCGCGTGGCGCCTGACGCTCTGCGGCCTCGGCTTCGGGCTGTTCCAGACCCCCAACAACAAGGTCATCATCACCAGCGCCCCGCGCGAGCGCAGCGGCGGGGCGAGCGGCATGCAGTCGACCGCCCGGCTCACCGGCCAGTCCCTCGGCGCGGCGCTGGTCGCCGTGGTCTTCGGGCTGACGCAGGGCGCGGGCGCGGATCGCGCCGTCGTGGTGGCGCTGTGGTCCGCGGTGGCGCTCGCGGGCCTCGGCGCCTGCGCCAGCGTCCTGCGCCGGGGGCCGGGCGGGTAGACGTGCACGATCCGTTCGGTGCCCGCGCATGCCACCGGACCCGAGGTGGTGCGTTGACCGGGCGGAACAGGACGGATCATCGGCGATGGATATGGACCTGACGGGCCGGCGCGCCCTCGTGACCGGTTCGACCGGCGGCATCGGCTTCGGCATCGCCCGGACGCTCGCGGGCCTCGGCGCCAGCGTCGGCATCAACGGACGCACGCGCGAGCGCGTCGAGGCCGCGGTCGCCAAGCTGCGCGCGGAAACCGGGGCGGGCGAGGTGTTCGCCGCCGCGGCCGACGTCTCGACGGCCGAGGGCGTCGATGCGCTGCTCAAGGGACTGCCGACGATCGACATCCTGGTCAACAACACCGGCATCTTCGAGCCGAAGCCGTTCTTCGAGATTCCGGACGCCGACTGGCAGCGCTTCTTCGACGTGAACGTGATGAGCGGCGTCCGCCTGTCGCGCGCCTACGCGCCGGGCATGGTCGAGCGCGGCTGGGGACGCATCGTCTTCATCGCGAGCGAGTCGGCGATCAACATCCCCGTCGAGATGGTGCATTACGGGATGACCAAGACCGCCCAGCTCGCGGTCGCGCGGGGGCTGGCCGAGACCGTGGCCCGCACCGGCGTCACGGTGAACAGCGTGCTGCCCGGCCCGACGCTGTCGGAAGGCGTGGCCGCGTTCATGACGCGGATGGCGGAGGGCGCGGATTCGGCCGACCTCGACGCGATCGGTCGCCGCTTCATCGCGGAGCACCGCCCGACCTCGCTGATCGGGCGTCTTGCCGGCGTCGACGAGGTGGCCAGCATGGTGGCCTACGTCTGTTCCCCGGCCGCGAGCGCGACGAGCGGCGCGGCGCTCCGGGTCGACGGCGGCGTCCTGCGCGGCATCGCGTGATGGTTGACCCGCGGGGCGGCTTCGGCGCCGCCCCGTTCGATCGCGTTCGCCCGAGACCTGTCGTGCGGTCCAGCGATCGGGCCTTGGAAGCGGCTCAGGACTTCAGGTGGGCGGCCAAGTGCTTGTTCATCTCGAACATGCTGCACTTGTCCTTGCCGAAGATCTTCTTGAGCTTGTCGTCGGCGAGGATCTCGCGCTTGTTCTCGGGATTCTGAAGCTTGTGCTTCTTGATGTAGTCCCAGACCTTACTGACGACCTCGCCGCGCGCGATCGGGCTGGTGCCGACGATGGCGCCGAGATCGGCCGAGGGCTTGAGCGGCTGCTGGAGCGCGTTCGGCTTGGCCCCGGCCGGGGCCTTGGTCGCCTTGGGCGCGGCCTTCGTGGTCGCAGGCTTTGCCGCCTCGACCTTGGTCGCCTCAGGCTTGGTCGCCTTCGCCGCCTTGGGCGCGGCCTTTTCCGTCGTCTTGGTCGCCATGGGGTTCCTCCGGTTCTCACTGCGAGCGCAAACGTGACAACCCCGCAGCAGGGCGTAGCATAGCAGCAACAACTAAACGCTGCCGCGGGCGTTCCAAGGGGAAACAGGAACAGTTCCCGCGCCCATCCACAGGGCGTATCCGAAGGCTGGCCCCGGGCGCATGAATTCCGGACCTCGAAACCCCGTCCTCACCACAGTCCGCGCAGGGTGCCGGCATGCTCAGCACCGCCCGCGCCGCCGCGCGCCTGCGAGCGCTCGCCCCCGTCTGCGATCCCGGGGTCGGCATCGCCGCGGAGATCGATCCGCCCGCCGACGCGCGCCCGGGCGCCGGCCCGGTCTGAGACGGCGCGCGTCGGCGCCGCGCCGCGAACCGGCCACCCGCTCGGGCGTTGGCGCTGCTCATGCCGACGCTTGCCGGGCCGGCTCCGCACCGAGGGAACCCTTCGCCTCAGCATGTCGGACCTCACGCCGTTGACCCTCGACAGCACCGCCCACATCATCCAGGTGGCGCTGACACCCGTCTTCCTGCTCTCGGGCATCGCGACCCTGCTCAACGTGTTCGGGGCGCGCCTCGCCCGCGTGGCGGACCAGGCCGAGCGGGTCTCGGGGCTGCTCGCCGGCGCCACGGAGCTGGAGCGCGGGACGATGGGACGGCGGCTCGACCGGCTGCGGCTGCGATCGCTCCTGCTCGATGCCGCGGTGATCCTCGCGGCGCTCGCCGGGGTCTCGACCTGTGGCGCGGTGCTCACGCTGTTCGTGGGGGCGCTGCGCGACGCCACCGTGGCGAGCGTGCTGTTCGGCTCGTTCGGCGCGGCGATCCTCTGCACCCTGTGCGCGCTCGTCGCCTTCGGCGTCGAGGTGCTGCTCGCGAGTCGCGGCGTCCGCGACCGCGTCGCCCAGCGGCGCCTCGACGCCGAAGCAGGTTCCGAGGCCTGATCGGCCGCGGAACCAGCGGCACCCGCGGGCTTTCCCTCTCGACGGAGTGGCCTTCCCATCGCGGAGGATGACAGATGCCGACCGAACTGCCGAACGAACGCAGCATCCGCAAGCCCGGTTCGATGGAGCTCGATCCGTCGGGCGAGGGCGTCGCGATCGACGAGACCGCTCGGCTGATCGCCTCGAACAAGGTCGAGGGCACGGCGGTCTACGACCGGGCCGGCACCCATCTCGGGGCGGTGCACAACTTCATGGTCGACAAGGTCTCGGGCCAAGTCGCCTACGCCGTGCTCGCCTTCGGCGGGTTCCTGGGGCTGGGCGAGAACCACCATCCCCTGCCGTGGAAGGCGCTGACCTACAGCGTCGAACTCGGCGGCTACGTCGTCGACATCGACCGCGACACCCTGGCCGGCGCGCCGAGCCACGGTCCCGGCGAGGACGGTTTCTCGAATCCCGCCTATGGCGGTCGTCTCGACGACTACTACGGCCGGCGCGCGCCGACGGCCTGAGCCCGACCGTCGGGAACAGTCAAGAACAGCGGTGGTCGACCGGTCACCGCTCCCGGTTCAGGATCAGCGAAAGGGTCAGAACTTGCCGCCGAGGCCGACGCTGCCGCCGGGCGTGAGCGCGGGCGTCATTCCGCTGGAGCCCGAGCGGGAGGCGGTCTCGCCCTCGATCTCGTCGCGGCCGATGCGGCGGGACCCGTCGCTGCCCGCGCGTGCCGCGTTGCGCTTGTCCTTGGGCAGGTCGAGGCTGCGCGTCGGCGCGGTCTGAAGCGGCTGGCCGTCCGCGTCGACGTTGGCGGTGCGCGCCGCGCGGCCGGGCAGGTTGCCGCGCAGCGACGGCGGCGGCCCGACCTCGGTGGCCGGCATCACGCCGCCTCCGCCCCCGAGCGCGCCGCCGAGGGCTTGGCAGCCGGCAAGCGCGGTCGCGAGGCACAGGGCGGCGGCGATTACCGACGCCGGCCGGCGCGGCCGGAACGAGGCAGGCGAGGGCGTGGCTGGCACGGACATGGGCGCGATCCTGTTCCACCGACCGTCGGCGTCGATCACGCGGCCGGGTTCGTCGGGCGGCTGTCTACGGTGCGGTTGGGGCGAAAACCAGACGGCGGAAAGGCGTCCCGGCGATTTGCCGGGCCTGCGGGACCGCAGCCCGGCCCGGAACTTGCCGCCCTCGACCCCGCCGCCGGGTTCACAACTTTGCCTTGGTGCTGCGGCACCCAGGCGCCGTCGGCCCGGAGGAACTGCCCGATACGGCCACGGTTGGGCCGTCGCGACGCCATCACCCGAGGAACCTGCGTGACCACAACGATCCGGATGATCGCGACAGCGACGATCACCCTTTGGGGCGCCGCTCTCACCGGGGCCGCGACGGCGCAGACGAACGGGGATGCCCCGCCCGCCGTCCCGCAGCAGCAGGGGACGCCCGCGACCGTCCTCGACACGCAGGATTACGAGAGCCTCCTCGGCAAGAGCGTGCGCAGCGCCAACGGCGACGAACTCGGCCGCGTGATCGACCTGATCATCGACAAGGAGGGGCGGCCCCGCGCAGCGATCATCGATTTCGGCGGCTTCCTCGGCGTCGGCTCGCGCAAGATCGCCGTCGATTGGCGGGCGCTCCGCTTCACCTCGGACGGCAAGGTCGGCCGCCTGTCGCTGCAGCTCAGCCGCAACCAAGTCCGCGTCTCGCCCGAGTACAAGGCCGGGGAGCCGATCGTGGTGCTCGGACCCGCGAGTCCCGGCCCGAACGAGGGCGATCCGACGGCAGCGGCCGCGCCGATGCCGGCCGCGCCCGCCACGGGTCCGGCGCCTCCGCCCGCCAAGCCCGCGCCTGACAGGTCTTCGGCCGACAAGCCGACGACCGACAAGGTGCCCGACAAGGTGCCCGATAAGTGACGGTGGCCCGGACGAAGGACCGTCGCGTCATCCCCGCGCGCGAGGCGCAGCGCCCGCCCCGCCCCGACCACGAGCTCCGCGGCCGGCCCGTCCGGCTGCGCGAGACCGTCGCGGAGCCCGCGGGGGACGCGAAGCCCGTCTCCACCGGGCCCTCGCGCGCGAGCCGCCGCGGCCTCGACGCCTTCGCCTTCTTCGTCGCCAACCTCCAGACCGGCTTCGGACCGTTCCTGGCGGTCTACTTCACGCAGTCGAAGTGGACGCAGGCCGACATCGGCTTCGCGCTCACCGTCGGCAGCCTCGTCAGCCTGCTCGGCCAAGTGCCCGGCGGCGCCTTCGTCGACGCGATGCGTTCCAAGCGCTTCGCCGCGGGGGTCTCGGTGGCGGCGATCTCCGGCAGCGCGCTGGCGCTGGCGCTCTGGCCGAACTTCCTCATCGTCCTGATCGCGATGGCCGCGCACGCGGCGGCGAGCTGCATCCTGACGCCGGCGATCGCCGCGATCAGCATCGGGCTCGTGGGTCACGACCACGCCGGCGAGCGGCTCGGGCGCAACGCCAGCTTCCAGGCGATGGGCAACGCGCTCGCCGCGGCCGGCATGGGCGCCTGCGGCTACTACCTCTCGAACGACGCGGTGTTCTACCTCACGGCGGTCCTCGTCGTGCCGACGATCATGGCGCTCTCCGCGATCCGCGCCGACGAGATCGGCCATGGGGTGAGAACCCGGGAGGCCGGGCCCGCGGACCTACGGGCGGGCGGCGTGCGCGCGCTGCTCACCAACCGGGCGCTCCTGAGCTTCGCCGCCTGCATGACGCTGTTCTTCCTCGCCAACGCGGCGATGCTGCCGCTCGTCGGCAGCGTCCTGACCCTGCGGGCGAGCGAGACCGCCACCGCGCTCGTCGCCGCCTGCATCATGGTCCCCCAGGCGGTGCTCGCGCTCCTCGCCCCCGCCGTCGGCCGGGCCGCCGAGCGCTGGGGCCGCTATCCGATCCTGCTCGCGGGCTTCGCCGCGCTGCCGGTTCGGGGCCTGCTCTTCGCCTATACCGGAAACCCCTACCTGCTGGTCGCAATCCAGGTGTTCGACGGCGTCTCGGCGGCCGTGCTCGGCGTGATGGTGCCGCTCGTCGTCTCCGACCTGACCCGCGGGACGGGACGCTTCAACCTCGCGCTCGGCGCGGTCGGCACCGCCATGGGCGTCGGCGCCGCGCTCTCGACCGCGCTCGCCGGGCTGATGGCCGACCGGCTCGGCAGCCACGCCGCCTTCCTCGGCTTGGCGACGGTGGGTGCCGCGGCCTTGATCCTGGTCGCCCTGATCATGCCCGAAACCCGGCGCAGGGACGCACCGTGAGGCGCGGGCGGCATCGGATTCGCATACGCCAGATCCGCGGGCCGGGACGTTCCCGACGCGCCGACATCAGGCCTTCACGATGAAGCCCCATCAGGCGCGTGGACGGTCTTCTCCGCGGAGGCGGGACCGCTTGCGCTCAACCGCCGTTCAGCGTCCGTCGATAAAACGCCTGCCCACGGGCGGGGCTCTGCAACGTATGGCGACGTCGTTGCGTTGCTCCGCCGAGGATTTTCGCAGTGCGCGTCGCGTCGTCGTCCCGCCCGCCTTCCATCCGCCGGCCCTCCGCGTCGCCTGAAATCGAGATGCTCATCGCGATGGAAGACCTCTGCCAATACGCCGACCGGCCCTTCGCGTTCGTCGGCCGCTACCTCAGGCGCCGCGCCCTCCCGCACGCCGTCATCCTCGCCGCGGTGCTCGGCGCGGTCGGCTTCTCGGTCTCGACCGACTACGCCCTCAAGGGCGTGGTCGACGCGCTCAGCAAGGGCCCGCAGGCCGGGCTGATCTGGGGGGCGCTCGCGGTTCTCATCGCCTTCATCGCCGCCGACAACATGCTCTGGCGGGTGGCCTCGCTGGTCGGCTCCTTCACCTTCGTCGGCGTCACCGGCGACATCCGCCGCGACCTGTTCCGGCACATGACGGGGCACTCGCCGAGCTTCTTCGCCGACCGGCAGCCGGGTACGCTCGCGTCCCGCATCACCGCGACCTCGAACGCGATCTTCACGGTCGAGAACATGTTCGTGTTCAACGTGATGCCGCCGTGCGTGGCCGCCTTCGGCTCGATCCTCTACATCGGCACCGTCAACCTCACGATGGCGCTGGTGCTCGCCGGCATCTTCGCCGCCGTCGTCGTGCTGATGTTCAAGATGGCGGCGGCCGGCAAGCCGCTCCACCACGACTTCGCCTCCAAGGCCGCCTCCGTCGACGGCGAGATGGTGGATCTCGTGGGCAACATGCCGCTGGTGCGCGCCTTCTCGGCGTTCAAGCGCGAGTACCAGCGCTTCGACGGCACCATCGGCGTCGAGATGCGCGCGCGCCGCTCCTCGCTGCTCTACCTCGAGAAGCTCAGGATCGTGCACGCGATCCTCACCGTGCTCGCGGTGCTCGGCCTGCTCTACTGGGCGATCACCATGTGGGAGGCGGAGCAGGCGACCAACGGGCAGGTGGTCCTCGTCTGCACGCTCGGCATCCGCATCCTCGCCGCCACCCGCGACCTCGCCGTGGCCCTCGTCGACGCGACGCAGCACACCGCGCGCCTGTCGGAGGCGCTGCACACCCTGCTCCAGCCGCACGACCTGATCGACCATCCGGAGGCCGCGCCGCTCTCGGGCAGCGGCGCCAAGATCGATTTCCAGCACGTCGCCTTCGCCTACCCGGACGGGCGCTCGGTGTTCACCGACTTCGACCTCGCGATCGAGCCGGGCCAGCGCGTCGGCCTCGTCGGCAAGTCCGGTGGGGGCAAGTCGACGCTCTTCTCGCTGATCCAGCGCTTCTACGACGCCAAGGGCGGCAAGATCCTGATCAACGGCCAGGACATCGATCGGGTGACGCAGGACAGCTTGCGCGAGGCGATCACGGTCGTGCCCCAGGACGTGTCGATGTTCCACCGGACGCTGCGCGAGAACATCCGCTACGGCCGGCCCGAGGCCTCTGACCAAGACGTGTGGAAGGCGGCCGAGGCCGCGCACTGCACGGACTTCATCAACGCCCTGCCGGAGGGCTTCGACACGATCGTCGGCGACCGCGGCGTGAAGCTCTCGGGCGGCCAGCGCCAGCGCATCGCCATCGCCCGCGCGATCCTCAAGGACTCGCCGATCCTGCTCCTCGACGAGGCCACCTCGGCGCTGGACGCCGAGTCCGAGGAGGCGATCCGCCACGCGCTCGCCAACCTGATGAAGGGCCGCACCGTCATCGCCATCGCCCACCGCCTCTCGACGCTGAAGGATTTCGACCGGATCGTGGTGCTGGAGGGCGGGCGCATCATCCAGGACGGTTCCCCGGACAAGCTCACCCACCTCGACGGGTTCTACCGCGAGCTGATGAAGAAGGAATCGATGGGCATGGCGCTCGTCGCGGCGTGAGGGAGCCTATCTCGTGACGAAGGCGGTGCCCGGCCCCGAGCACCATCGCGTCCGTCAGGCCACCTTCATCGCCCTGAACATGAATCGCTTGGCCTCGTCGTCCATCTCGGCCTTGAAGGCGTGGCGCCCCTTCAGGGCCTCGGCCCGCCGAGCGGCCGGTCGCGCGTTGACCGTGCCGAGCAGCCGCCCCACGTTCGGGAATTCCAGGATCGCGTCCTCGCCCAGCACGAAGGGCAGCATCCGCGCCCAGCCCCAGACCGCCATGTCGACGATGCCGTATTCGGCGAGCATGAAGGCGCGGCCGGAAAGGTGCGCGTCGAGCACGCCCCAGTGGCGGCGCGCCTCGAACACGTAGCGCTCGGCGGCGTAGCCGGCCCGCTCGTCTTGCGGGGCGAAGTGGCGGAAGTGGACGCACTGGCCCGAGAACGGCCCGATGCCGGTGGCCACGAACATCAGCCAGGACAGCATCTCACCCCGCGCCGCCTCGCCGTGGGGCAGGAAGGCGCCGGCCTTCTCGGCCAGATGCAGGAGGATCGCGCTCGAATCGAACACGGTGGCGTCGCCGTCGACGATCGCCGGCACCTTCGCGTTCGGATTGATCGCGGCGTAGGCGCCCGCGAACTGCTCGCCCCTGCGGGTGTCGACCGGGATCGGCTCGTAGGCGAGCCCCGTCTCCTCCAGGCAGAGCGCCACCTTCATCGGGTTCGGCGAAAGGTTGTAGTAGAACCGGATCATCGGCCATCCTGCCTGCTTCGGACGCACCGCGGTTCGGCACGCCGGCCTTGTAGCCCATCGGCGCAGGCCGAGGGCACCCGGGAGGGACGACATCGTGACGGCCCTGTCGCGCCTGACCGCCGCCGCGATCGCCTCGACGGCCTGGGCGGGTCTCGGGATCCAGTTCGCCTCCACCTATGGCCGCAGCGGATCGATGTCCGGGACGCTCTGGGCCATGCTGCGGTACTTCACGGTCACGACGAATCTCGCTGCGGCGATCCTGCTCACCGGATTAGCCGCGAGCGTCGCGGCCTGCGTCGCGCCGCGTGTGCTCGCCGGCATCGCCCTGGCGATGGGGCTCGTCGGCATCGTCTACCACACGCTGCTGCGTGGCCTGCTCGCCGTCAGCGGCGGCGATGCCATCGCCGACCGGCTTCTGCACGCGGCGATGCCCGTGATGGTGCCGCTGTTCTGGCTCGCCTTCGTGCGGAAGGGCGCGCTCGGCCGCAGCGACCCGTTTCTGTGGCTGCTCTATCCGGCGCTGTACTGGCTCTACGCGCTGGCCCGCGGGCTGGCGGATGGCCGCTACGCCTATCCGTTCCTCGACGCCGAACGCCTCGGCTGGGGACGAACCGCCCTGAACGGTGTCTGCCTCGCGCTGGGCTTTCTGGCGGCCGGCTTCGCCCTCGTCGGCCTCGACGCCACCCTCGGGCGCCGGGCGCGCTGACCGCGCCCTATTCCACCACCACCTTGTAGCTCTGCCCCGGCTTGACCGGCACGCCGCGCTCCAGCCCGTTGAGGACGAGGAAGCGCTCCAGCGCCCGGTCCGGCACGGCCATGCGGCGGGCGAGATCCTCCGCGCTCGCGGACGGCGCGCTCACGATCTGAAGGCGGAGCGGCTTCAGCGCCGCGGCCTCAGCGGGTGACACCGCGGCGAGGCTCTCGATCCAGCGGCGGAAGGCGGCCTCCGGGTCCGTCGCGCCCCTGGCCGCCATGATCATCCGGAAGGTCGCGTCGCCGACGCGGATCGCCGCCAGCCGGAAGGTCCAGTCCTTGCCGCGCGAGAGCGCCGTCGCCGCCGGGTGGCCGCCGACCGTCCGGGTCTCGAACGAGCCTGGATCGATCGTGTCGTTCCAGGTCGCCCTGAGCACCGCGTCGAGGCCCTGGTCCGCCGCGGCCTCGACCTGATCGAACAGCAGACGCCGGCTGCCCTCGCCGGTGGTGCCGAGCACCGCGCTGCGAGTGTTCTCGATAGACACGCCGTCCGGCACCTCGAAGGCGATGCCGAGGCCCGGGTGGACGAAGCGGCGCCCGCGCACCGCGCCGTCGCCGGGATTGTCGCCGTAGACGACTCCGTCGATAGCCGCGAGGTACGCCGTCCGGTCGTCGGTTCCGATTCCCGGAGCGCCCGTCCGGCGGGCCGCGCGGGTGACGAGGCCGATGCGCTCGGCGGTGCCCGGATGGGTCGCGAGCATGTCGGTCTCGGACGGCCTGCCGCCGGACTTCAGTTCCAGCGTCCGGTTCAGCGCGGTGAGGAACCGGCCGGCGCCGAAAGGGTCGTAGCCGGCCTTGGCGAGCGTGCGCACGCCGGCCGCATCCGCCTCGAGCTCCTGCTCGCGGGAGAAGCGGGCGAGCGCGAAGCGGGACTGGCTCTGCAACTGCGCCCCGGTCACGGGATCGTTGAGCACGTCGGCCACCACGCGGCTCACGAGCTGGGACCTCAACTCCAGTTCGGTCCGGGCGGTGGCGTGGCTGAGTGTGACGTGGGCGATCTCGTGGGCCAGCACCGCGGCGATCTCCGAGGTGTCGCTGGCCAGCGCCACGAGCCCTCGGGTGACGTAGAGCCGGCCGCTCGGCAGGGCGAAGGCGTTGACCACGGGCGAATCGAGCAGCGTCACCGCGTAGGTCTGGTCCGGCCGGTCGCTCGCCCGGACCAGCCGGTCGGTGACCTCGGCGAGCAGGTGCAGGGTGGCGGGCGCCCGGTACTCGCCGCCGAAGGAGGCCACGAGCTTGAGGTGGTCGGACTCGTTGGCGGTGTGCGCCCGGCCGGTGGTGCGCGGCGCCCCGGCGGGCACCGCGACGGCGGCGGGCGCCAGCACGGTGCCGGTCTGCTCGCCCGCGCAGGCCGAGAGGGCGAGCAGCAGCGCGAGGCCGGCGACCGCGGACGGCTTCACCGCGCCGCGCCGCTCCGCGAAGCCGCACCCGTTGACGTCCCCAACGCCCGCCATGCCGTTCAGCGCCGCAGCGCCCGCTCCCTGTCCGTGCCCGCGCCGGAGGCCGCCGTCGGCGGCTCCTCCAGCACCTCGATCATCTCCGGCACCACCACGTCGAGGCTCGCGCCGCGCCGGACCTCGACGACGCCGCGCACCCGCACCGGCCTGCCCCGGAGGCGGTCCGCACTCAAACCATGTTCGAGCATCCTGCGCCAAGTGCGTTTCGACACCGTCACCGTGAGACCGTCCGCGCCCTGGGCCACGAAGTCCAGGTAGGTCCGCGCCGGGCGCTCGCCGACGTGGCGGACGATGCCGCGGACCACCACGAACCGGCCGGCCGCCTCGCGCAGGGCCGCGCCGTCCCCCGCCTCCGTCACGGGTCGGCGCCAGAGGCCGAGCGTGCCCGCCCGCGCGGTCTCCTCGACGGCGAGCAGGGCGGGACGGCACAGGGCGTCCCCCTCCCCCGCGTCGGCCAGGGCCAGCCCGGCACCGATCAGGCCGCCCGCGAGATCGACGGTCCGATCCTCGGCCTCCGCCGTCGCGTCGATCCGCCCGCGGCCCCAGCGGTCCGGCTCGCCGCGGGCGACGACCGTGAGCCTGCGGCCGCGATGGGCCATCAGCCAGTCCGTCGCGGCCTTCGCGGCGTCCGGGTCGTCGGGCCAGCGCAGCGATCCGAGCACCGCGCGCGCGCCGGACCCGAGCACGATCTCGCCGCGCGGTCCGACGGCTTCGAGGACCTCCTCGCGCGCCGCGGCGGGGCGGCACTCGGCCGGCCCCGACCGCGGCGCGGCCCGAGCCGAGGTCGCGGCCAGCACGAGGGCGCACAGGCCCGCCGCGAGCCCCCGCATCATCCTGCCCGCGCTCCCTTCCACGACACCCCTCCCCGCATCGGCTCCGTCGCGCGATCGATGATGGCGCGGATCGCGCCCGCACCGGCAGGGACGGGCACGATCCGTCTCACGGGCAACGGCCGCCGATCCGGTTGGCCTCGCCCGGCGAGGGTGATACAGAGGCCACGGTACGTCTCCGTAGCTCAGCTGGACAGAGCACAGGTTTCCTAAACGCAAATTGGGCGCCGCATCGGGAAACCGCGCGGCGGATCCGCTCAAATTCGGGGAACGCTCCCGGCGCCGCGCGCGCCCTGCCGATCCCGAGCCAAGCCCGCGCACGCCACGCACGGGAAGGTGTAGAGACTAGACGGGCGGCACCTAAGGGCTCCTCCGGGCGCCTAGGGCGAAGGGATAGTCCAGGCCACGAACGCGGGCTCCGGCCCGCGGCGGCGAAAGCCGAAGTGGTATGAAACCTGGGGTCGCAGGTTCGAGCCCTGCCGGGGACGCCACCAGCCACGAAGGCCTTGACCCGCCTGAAACGCTGCCGACGTCGGTGCCTCGCAGCCACGTCCGATCGCGTTGCACTCGGTCGTGCCTCGAAGTCGTTGCTTCGCCGCGCTCTCCATCGCCGAACCGGCGTCCAGTTCGGCGGGGCGCGCTCCGGCCGTCGCCGGTCCTGGCATCCGGCGATGCGACCGCCGCAGTCGAGCCGACGCCGGGGGGAAGCGCATTTCCGCCGCTATGTTTCAGGAGAACGCGTGGGCTGAGCGGAGGTGCGAGATGGAAGCGAGCGGCGTGATACGGGCGGACGCGCCCAGGCGCTCGGCGAGGGAAGCCTACCTTCACGTGCTGGCCGCGCTCATGCTGCGCGACATGCGCACGCGCTTCGGCGGGTCGCACTGGGGCTACGCGATCGTCGTGCTGTGGCCGGTCGTCCACGTCTTCATGCTGGTGCTCATCTACGTCCTGCGCAACCTGCCCGCGCCGATCGGGGACAACCGACCCCTGTTCTTCGCCAGCGGCGCTGTTCCCGTGCTCGCATTCCAATACATCTCGCGCGAGGTGATGAAAGCGGTCATAGCGAACCGGCCGCTCACGTACTATCCGCAGGTCAAGCTGTTCGACGTCCTCTTCGCGCGCATCCTCGTCGAGATCGTAACCGGCTTCCTGGGATTGCTGACGGTCTTCGCGATCCTCGTCGCCAGCGGGGTCAATCCGGTGCCCGTCGCGCCGTTCACCGCCATGTGCGGCTACCTCGCGGCGATCCTGCTCGGCATCGGGGTCGGAACGATCAACGTTGCCATCATAGCCTTCTTTCCTGCCTGGATGATGGGCTTCATCCTGTTCACGATCATCATTTACATCACCAGCGGCGTGATGTTCTTGCCGAATTTTCTACCAGAGCCAATCTACCAAGTACTCAAATATAATCCAGCGGTACAAGTCATCGAGTGGGTTCGCCTCGGTTACTATCCTGATCTTCCTGTGACGGTCGATTATGCCTACACCGTCCTGTTCGGATTGACGTGTCTGACGATCGGATTGTTCCTGGAGAAGCACGTCATTCGGAAATTGACCTGATCCGTAGGGTGCCCGGCGGAGAGATCGGTGCGATGTCTCCGGGAAGCCCGTCGCGTCCCGAAGGAAGCGCCGGGCGTCACGTGGGACCATCCCACCGCCCGTCGTCGGAACGCCGGCGGCATGGTCAAGGCCATCGCCGTCGGACGGCGAGGAACCGCCGAGCCATCACGGGCTCGGATGTCAGATGCGGCGGCCGGAGCCATCCGGATCAGCGCCCACCACCTCGATCAGCATCGCGTCCGTGCGCGGCCGGCCGTACTCGTCGATGACCTCGACGCTGGCCCGATGCGTGCCAGGGGACAGGTCGGCCGGCAGCCGCATCGTCCAGATGTGCGTCGAGGGCTCGGCCTTGACCCACGGCTTCTTCGTCGCAGCGTTGCGGGCGTAGACCTGCTCGACGAAGGGGTCCGGGCGGCGCACCTGCCGCATCGCCATCGGCGGCCGATCGCCGATCCGGCAGGTCACCCGGGTCTTCGGGCCGCCGTCGAAGACGTTGACGACGAGGTCGGTCGCGCCGGCGGCCTCCGCCGGGATGGGGGAGCCGAGCAGTTGCTGGACCGTGTAGTCGCGGGCGACCTCCGGGTTGCGGCCGTGGAACTGGCTCTCCAGGCAGATCCGCATGGCGCGCTCGGGCTCCGCCGCCGGCACGAGCCGGGTGGCGTAGCGGGCGCCGTCGACCGAAAGCACGTGGTAGCCGTTCGGATTGCCGTCCCGGCTGTCGGCGCAGGCGATGCCGCGGCGGTCGAGGGGGCCGCTCCACCACGAGCCGGAGACGGCGGTCAGCACGTGGTGGTGGTGCGCGCCGTCGACCCCGAGGTAGTGGTGCTCCGTCGTATGGGTGTGCCCGGCCACGCTCAGGCTCGGCCGACCGGCGAGCAGCGCGAGGAGCGCGTCCCGGTCCGCGGTGGTGTTGGCCGGGTCGCTCGGTGCGGTATCGGTCACCAGCGGGATGTGCATCGCGACGACGACGAGGCGGTCGGGTGGCGTCCCGCGCAGGACGTTGGCGACGAAGGCGAGTTGGCGCTCGCCGAAGCGGCCCTCGTAGCGCCCGCCCTGGCCCGGCCGGTCCGTCGCGACGCCGAGGTAGCGCACGTTGTCGAGCATCAGGAACAGGGCCGCGCCGTGATGGAAGGCGTAGTAGGGCGCGCCGTAGACCCGCTTGAAGGTCTCGCGGCTCTCGCCCGCGTCGGGCGCCTCGAAGTTGAGGTCGTGGTTGCCGCCGATGTGCCACCACGGGATGCCGACGCCGCCGATCAGCCGGTTGTAGCGGGGATAGAGCGCGAGGTCGTCGAACATGATGTCCCCCGTCGTCATCCCGAAGGCGGCGCGGGTGCCCAGCACCCCGGCCACCGCCGTGTCGCGGACGTAGCCGAGTTCGGCCGCGCTCTCGGGCTGGGGATCGGTGAACAGGATCACGTCGAAGGCCGACGCTTCCTCGGCGCGGGTCAGGCCGAAATCCACCGAGGCCGGCAGCGGACCGGTCGGGTCGATGCCGCGGAAGCGGAGTTCGAGGTCGGGGCGCGTGCCGCCCGGCTGGTGGATGTAGGAGAAGCGCGGCAGGTTGTTGCCGTCGCAGGCGACGCGCCAGCCCGCGGGCTTGACCACGAAGATCACCGATCCATCCTCGACGGGCAGGGCATAACGGCCCTCGCGGTCGGTTCGGACGACGTCACGCCCGTTCGAGACCATCACGTCGGCGATGCCGGCATCGCCCGGCTGCCGGCGCCCGGTCCCGGACCGGTCCTCGAACACGATGCCGGTCACCGTGCCCGAGGGGGCGCCTTCGGCCCGCACAGGTCCGGCCAGCGCGATGCCGACCGCGGCCCCGAGGGTGGCGACCGCCTCGCGCCGCGTGGGCCCGGCATCGGCGGCATCCGTCATCGCTGTCTCCCTGGCATCCGAGGACGTCGACCGGTCTGCCCGCGTCGCCCCACCGCGGTCGAGCCGCTCAGAAGACGTGGCGGAGGATGAAGAAGAGGATGCCGGCGAGCGTGATCGCGGCCGGGAGCGTCAGCACCCAGGCGAGCGCCATGTTGCGCACGGTCGACATCTGCAGGCCCGAGCCGTTGGCGGCCATGGTGCCGGCCACGCCGGAGGACAGGATGTGGGTGGTCGAGACCGGCAGGCCGTAGAGCTCGGCCAACCCGATCGTACCGGCGGCGACCAGCTCGGCCGAGGCCCCTTGCGCGTAGGTCAGGTGGGTCTTGCCGATCTTCTCGCCGACCGTGACCACGATGCGCTTCCAGCCGACCATGGTGCCGAGGCCGAGCGCCAAGGCGACGCAGACCTTCACCCATCCGGGGATGTAGCGCGTGCCGTCGTTGAGCAGGCTGGTATAGGCCTTGAGCGTCCCGGTCTCCGCCTCGGAGAGGCTTGCCCCGGCCTTGGGCAGGAGGCGGATCGCGTCGGAGGCGAGGTACATGTCGTTGCGCAGGTTCGAGGTCTGCGCCGCCGGCACCTGCTTGATCGCGCCGTAATTCTGAACGTTGGCCGCGATGTCGGTGGAGAGGGCGGCAAGCGCGCCGTACACGGCCGGCTGGTTCAGGTCCTTGGTGCGCAGGGCGTCCGCGACCTGCTTGCGCGCCGCGGCCGCCTCGGTCGCCGCCGCACCGGCGGCGTGGCTCGCGAACACCGCGCTTGCCGCCTGCGAGGTCTGGACGAACTTCGGCGTGGTGTCGTCGGACATGGTGCGGTTGAGGGCGTAGGCGGTCGGCGCCGCGCCGATCAGGATCAGCATGATCAGGCCCATGCCCTTCTGCCCGTCGTTGCCGCCGTGGAAGAACGACACGAGCGTGCAGGTCAGGATCAGCAGGCCGCGAATCCACAGCGGGGGCGGCGTATCGCCCTTGGGGGCCTCGTAGAGGTCCTTGCGCCGGACGGTGTACTTGAGCGCGAGGAGCAGGAGGGCGGCGGCGAAGAAGCCGCAGAGCGGGCTGAACAGCAGCGCCTTGAACACGCCGAGCGCTTGGCCCCAATCGACGCCGGAGGTGGCCGAACCCTCGGCGGCCATGAGCTGGTTGGCCAGCCCGACGCCGATGACCGAGCCGATCAGCGCGTGCGAGGAGGAGTTCGGCAGGCCGAAGGCCCAGGTGCCGAGGTTCCAGATGATCGCGGCGATGAGCAGGGCGAAGATCATCGCGTAGCCCGCCCCCGAGCCGACCTGAAGGATCAGTTCGACCGGCAGCAGGGTGACGATGGCGTAGGCGACCGCGCCCGAGGACAGCAGCACGCCGAGGAAGTTGAAGGTGCCGGACCAGATCACCGCCACCAGAGGCGGCATCGAGTGGGTGTAGATCACGGTGGCGACCGCGTTGGCGGTGTCGTGGAAGCCGTTCACGAACTCGAAGGCCAGCGCGATCAGCAGGGCGAGGCCCAGCAGCGCGAAGGCCCCGACCGCGAGCGGCGCCTCGCCCACCGCGTTCATGTCGGCGATCAGGCTGACGACCGCGTAGCCGAGGCCGGCGACGAGGACGAGCAGGAAGGCGACCACGCCGCCGAGGTGCATCCCGTGATCGAGCTTCGGGCCGGTCGCCTGTATGGGCTGCCCTGTCGAGAATGCGGTCGGCGCCGTGGCGGAATCGGACATCTAGATCTCGCTGAGGGTTGGGCTTCGCCGTCGACCGCTTAGGCCGCCTGCATGACGCTCCGGTGACAAGCTTTCCGAAATCCGCCGCCGGTCGTTTGCCGGACGGAAGCTTTCCCGCACGGTCGCGCCGAGACTGTCGAGCGAGACTGTCGAGCACGCCTCACCGCTCAGCGAGACGCCCTCGGTGAGCACGAACGGACCAGTCCCCCACGGACCGGGCGCGTCGATCACTCACCAATGGCCTTCGGCCGACACCCTCTCCGGGTCGATGAAGCCCCACGCGCTCCAGAAATCGCGTCGAGGGCAGGTGCATGCCCGGCAGCTTCATCACCGCAGCCGAATCGCCGCCGGGGAAGCGCATCCGGATGGTCTCGTCGTCGACCGCCTCGCAGGTCTCATCGCGGGCGAAGTTGAGGAAGGCCCCGGGGGAATGCGGGTTCGTCCATTCCTGCACATTGTCGAAGTCGAGCTTGAACATCGCGGCATCGAACCGCTCCCCGTCCCGGTGGACGGCCTCGCGCATCGTCAGTTCCAGCGTCTCGCCGTCGAGCCAGCCCCAGCCCTCGGCGAGGCTCGGCTGGCCGATCCCGTCGTGATCGACGCGGTTGGCCTCCTCCAGGGTGTTCCAGGTGACGGAGAGCCAGTTCACCGGCGAGGGATCGATCACCGTCACGGTGGTGTGGGGTCCCCGGTCGCAGGCGTGTCCATGCCTCCTCCTCGTGTTTGCAGAGCCCGCATGGCGTGCGGGCAGGGCATCCCTGCGCACCGGACGCGGCGCCCTCAATGCCCTGGGTCGAGGCTCGGGCGCATCTCGCTCGCGCGCAATGGACCACCCGATGCCGTCGACGTGATCCTCGGCGGACCGAATGGCATCCATGCCCCGCAACCGCGGGCTTGCGCGATCGCGGCGAGGCCATCCTCATGGGCGGGCGGGCGCCTACCTTGTCTTCCGCGCGGCACGATCCGCGCCGCGATCCGGAAAGCGTCAGGCATGGACACATCGACGGGCCACGGCCGCTACGGCTACAGCGCGCTGCCCGACCGGACGCCCTACGACTGGCCGGGCGGCAGGCGGCTGGCCGTCTACGTGGCGCTCAACCTCGAGACCTTCGACTTCGGCGCGGGGCTCGGTGCCGAACTCGCGCCGGGCGGCCCGCAGCCGGACGTGCTCAACTACGGGTGGCGCGACTGGGGCAACCGCGTCGGCGCGTGGCGGATCAAGGCGATGCTCGACGTGCTGGCCCTGCCCGCGAGCGTGCTCGTCAACAGCCGCCTCTACGCGGATTGCCCGGGTCTCATCGCGGCGTTCCGCGCGCGCGGCGACGAGATCGTCGGCCACGGCCGGACCAACGCCGAGCGCCAGGGCACCCTGGACGAGGCGGAGGAGCGGGCACTGATCGCGGAGGCGACCGCGATCCTGACCCGCGAGGAGGGCCGCGCACCCGCGGGCTGGCTCGGCCCGTGGATCTCGCAGTCGCGGGTCACGCCCGATCTTCTGGCCGAGGCCGGCTACCGCTACCTCCTCGACTGGGCGCACGACGACCAGCCGGTCTGGTTCGCGACGCGCGGCGGCGGTCGCATCCTCTCGGTGCCCTACCCGCAGGAGTTGAACGACATCCCGGCGATCGTCGCGCGCAAGGAGACCGGGCGTCAGTTCGCCGATGCTGTGGGCGACGCCTTCGACGAGATGCTGGAGCAGTCCCATTCCGCGCCGCTGGTGATGGGTATCGCGCTGCATCCCTACATCGTCGGGCAGCCGCACCGGCTGAGGCCGCTGCGCGCCGTGCTCGCCCGCATCGTCGCCCGCCGGGACGAGATCTGGCTGACGACGGCCGGCCGGATCGCGGACCACGTGGCCGCCCTGCCGGCATGAGGACCCGATCCTCCACGCCTCGGACGGTCGCACCCTGCCCGGCTCCGCCGCCCGCCACGGACCGGACGCATCCGTTCCGAGGCTGAGATCGCTGGAAACGCGCGTTGTCGCGCCTGCCCGCCTGACGCGCGAACGCGTTACGCAACCGGAAGGCAGCCTGCGACATTCTGTAGGTTTGCGCGACCCTTAACCCCCGAGCGATGCCGTCCATGACCGACCCGATCCGCCCCCCGACGCCCACCGCCGGACGAGAGTCCCTTCTCTGGACGCTGGCGCTGGCCACGACGCTGGTCGGCATCGCCGCCCTCCCCTACCGACGCGGGCAGGATCGCGGCGGCGGAGCGTCGGGTCAGGGGCCGCGGGAACCGTCGCCGTCCCATGCCGGAGACGACGCGCGCGCCGTGGCGCAGACCGAGGGCAATCGCGGGCGGCAGGCCGCGACGCCTTCCGAGATCCCGGCGAGCGGCTGGAAGGACATCGGCCTGCGGGTGTTCCACGACCTCTCGGAGAACCGGCTCGTCTCGGTCGCGGCCGGCGTGACCTTCTACGTGCTGCTGGCGATCTTCCCCGCGGTCGCGGCGCTCGTCTCCTGCTACGGGCTGTTTGCGGATGTCGCCACCATCAACGACAACCTCGCCAGCCTCCAGGGGGTGATGCCGTCCGGCGCCCTCGAAATCGTCGGCGAGCAGGTGAAGCGCATCGCCGCCAAGGGCGGCGGCACCTTGGGGCTGACCTTCTTCACCGGAATCCTGCTCTCGCTCTGGAGCGCCAACGGCGGCATGAAGGCGGTCTTCGACGCGCTCAACATCGTCTACGAGGAGCGCGAGACCCGCAACTTCGTCTGGCTCAACCTGCGCTCGCTCGCCTTCACCGCGGGCGCGCTGCTGTTCATCGTCCTCGCCCTGGTGGCGATCGTGGTCCTGCCGGTGGTGTTCAACACCCTCGGCCTGTCGTCGGACGCGTGGTACCTCGCGCTGCTGCGCTGGCCGGCGCTGCTCGTCGCGGTGCTCGGCGGCCTCGCCCTGCTCTACCGCTACGGCCCGTGCCGCGACGCGCCGCGCTGGCGCTGGGTGACGTGGGGCAGCGCGCTCGCGGCCGTGTGCTGGCTCGCCGCCTCGCTCGGCTTCTCCTGGTACGTCGGCAACTTCGGCAAGTACAACGAGACCTACGGGTCGCTCGGCGCCGTGATCGGCTTCATGACCTGGATTTGGCTCTCGACGGTGATCGTGCTGCTCGGCGCCGAGGTCAACGCCGAGATGGAGCACCAGACCGCGCAGGACACGACGGTGGGCCGGCCGCAGCCGCTCGGCACGCGGCGCGCGCGGATGGCCGACACGGTGGGGGCGGCGAGCTGAGGCGGCCTTCAGCCGGGCCGCGATCCGGGTTAGGCTCACGCCATGGATCGCGGCGCCGCCATCGACATCCTCCGGGCGAACGAGGCCGCGCTGCGCCGCCTCGGCGTGCGGCACGTCGCGTTGTTCGGCTCGGTCGCCCGCGGCGAGGCGCACGCGGGGAGCGATCTCGACGTGATGATCGATCTCGATGAGGACGTGGTGCGCGACGTCTACGATTACGCCGGTGTCATCGGTTTTCTTGCGGACCTGTTCCCGATCGCGGTCGATGTCGCCAGCCGGACCATGTTGAGGCCGCACGTCCGGCCGAGCGCGGAGCGCGACGCGATTCATGCTTTCTGAGGCTGGACGCGACGCGCTGCCCGGCATCCTCGAGAACGCCGAGGCCGCGCTGGACTTCGTTGCCGGGATGGATCTCGCTGCCTTCGAGGCGGATCGGCGCAGTCTCTACGCCGTGACCCGTTGCCTCGAAATCATCTCCGAAGCGAGCCGTCGCCTCGATGCCGAAACGCGGGCGCGCCACCTGCACATCCCGTGGCGGCAGATCGCCGACGCCGGCAACGTCTACCGGCATCGTTACAAGAGCGTCTCCGCGGCGCTGGTTTGGCGGACGGTTCACGACAGGATGGCAGACATCTTGGTCTTGTGCAGGACCGAATTGCGCCAGCCGGACGCCGATCCGTGAGCACCGCGACGACGCGCTCCCAGTTCTCCGGTAAGATCGCGCGATGACCAGCAGCGCAGCCGAACCCGCGATCGTGCCCGAGCCTTCCCCCGTCGGTCCCGGCGATCAGGTGATCCTGGTGGACGGCTCGTCCTTCATCTTCCGCGCCTACTTCCAGTCGATGAACACGAAGGAGGGGGACAAGTACAACTTCCGCCCCTCCGACGGCCTGCCCACCGGGGCGGTGCGGCTGTTCTGCACCAAGATCGCGCAGTTCGTGCAGGAGGGCGCGGCCGGCACGATGCCGACGCATCTCGGCATCGTCTTCGACAAATCCGAAAACTCGTTCCGCAAGGAGATGTTTGCCGACTACAAGGGCCATCGCCCGGACGCACCCGACGACCTCAAGCGGCAGATGCCGCTGATGCGCGACGCGGTGCGCGCCTTCGGCCTGCACGCGATCGAGATGGAGCGCTACGAGGCCGACGACCTGATCGCCACCTACGCGCGCCAAGCCGAGGCGCGGGGCGCGGGCGTCATCATCGTCTCCTCCGACAAGGACCTGATGCAGCTCGTCGGGCCCCTGGTGCGGTTCTACGACTTCGAGTCGGGCGCCAGGGGCAAGCCCGGATACCGCCCGGAGCGCAACCTCGACGTCGAGGCCATCGTCGCCAAGTGGGAGGGGCTGGCGCCGGCCCAGATCGGTGACGCGCTCGCGCTCATCGGCGACACCTCCGACAACGTGCCGGGGGTGCCCGGCATCGGCCTGAAGACGGCGGCGGCGCTCATCAAGGAGTTCGGCAGCCTCGACGGGCTCCTGGAGCGGGCGGGCGAGATCAAGCAGCCCAAGCGCCGCGAGACCCTGCTCGCCAACGTCGAGCAGGCGCGTCTCTCGCGAAGACTCGTCGCCCTCGTCGAGGATGTCGCGGTGCCGGTGGCGCTCGACGACTTACGCCTGCCCAATCCCGACCCGGAACGCCTCGTCGGCTTCCTCAAGGCGATGGAGTTCAACACGCTGACGCGCCGCATCGCCGCGATGCTGCACGTCGACCCCGAGGCGGTGAAGCCCGATCCGCGGCTGCTCCCCGGCGGCGCGCCGCACGCCTACGCCAACCCGCAAGGGGGCAGCGACGCGGTGCCGTTCTTCGGCGATGCCGTGCCGCCGGACTCGGAGACCGCGGCCGCCGGACCCGAGCGCCCGGACGGGGCGGCGCCCCCCGCCTCCGCCGAGATCGATCCCTTCGCCGACCTCGGCCTTCCGGACGCGGCGCCGAAGCCGCGCGGCCCGGCCGAGCCGACGCCCTCGAACCTCGTCGCCGCGCGCGCGGCCGAATCGATCAAGCCGTTCGACACGGCCGCCTACGAGACGATCCTGACGCTCGAACACCTCGACGCCTGGATCGCGGAGGCCGAGGAGGCCGGCGTGATCGCCGTCGACACCGAGACCGACAGCCTCGACGCGCACCACGCCAACCTCGTCGGCGTCTCGCTCTGCGTCGGCCCGGGCCGGGCCGCCTACATCCCGCTCGCGCACGTGCGCGCGGTGGAGGGGCCGCCGAACGCGGGCGACCTGTTCGGCGGCGGCGCGGCCGCGACCGATCTGGTCGAGCCGCTGCCCGGGCAGATCCCCCTCGACGACGCGGTCGCGCGGCTGAAGCCGCTGCTTCAGCGGCCCGGCGTGCTCAAGGTCGCGCAGAACCTCAAGTACGACTGGCTGGTGTTCTCCCGCTACGGGATCGACGTGGCGCCGTTCGACGACACCATGCTGATCTCCTACGTGTTGGACGCCGGCAAGGGCGGCCACGGCATGGACGAATTGGCCCGCCGCCACCTCGGCCACCAGCCGATCACGTTCTCGGACGTGGCCGGCACCGGCCGGGCCAAGGTCACCTTCGACCGGGTGCCGCTCGACAAGGCGACCGCCTACGCGGCCGAGGATGCCGACGTGACGCTGCGGCTGTGGCGGATGATGAAGCCGCGCCTCGTCGCCGAGCGGCGGCTTGCCGTCTACGAGACCCTGGAGCGTCCGCTCGTGCGGGTGGTGGCACGGATGGAGCAGCACGGCATCCGCGTCGACCGCAACATGCTCTCGCGGCTGTCGGGCGACTTCTCGCAGATCCTCCTGCGGCTGGAGGAGGAAATCCAGGAGGATGCCGGCGAGCGCTTCCAGGTGTCGTCGCCGAAGCAGATCGGCGACATCCTGTTCGGCAAGATGGGCCTGCCCGGCGCCAAGAAGACGCCGTCCGGCCAGTGGGCGACGCCCGCGACGCTGCTGGAGGAACTGGCACAAGGTGGATACGCGCTGCCGAAGAAGATCCTCAACTGGCGCCAGCTCGCCAAGCTGAAATCGACCTACACCGACTCGCTCCAGGAGCACGCCGACCGGGGCACCGACCGGGTCCACACCTCGTTCTCGCTCGCCGCCACCACCACCGGCCGCCTGTCCTCGTCCGAGCCGAACCTGCAGAACATCCCGATCCGCACCGAGGAGGGCCGCCGCATCCGCCGCGCCTTCGTGGCCAATCCCGGCAACCGCCTGATCTCGGCCGACTACTCGCAGATCGAGCTGCGCCTGCTCGCCCACATGGCCGACATCCCGCAACTGCGCCAAGCGTTTGCCGACGGCATCGACATCCACGCGGCCACCGCCTCGGCGATGTTCGGGGTCGCGCTCTCCGAGATGACGCCGGACCTGCGGCGGCGGGCCAAGACCATCAACTTCGGCATCATCTACGGCATCTCGGCCTTCGGGCTCGCCGACCGCCTCGGCATCGGCCGCGAGGAGGCGTCCGCCTTCATCAAGCAGTACTTCGAGCGCTTTCCCGGCATCCGCGACTACATCGACACCACGAAGAAGACCTGCCGCGACAAGGGCTACGTCACGACGCTGTTCGGGCGCGTGTGCCACTATCCCCAGATCCGCTCCAACAACCCCTCCGAGCGCGCCAGCGTCGAGCGCCAGGCGATCAACGCCCCGATCCAGGGAACGGCCGCCGACATCATCCGCCGGGCGATGACCCGGATGGATTCGGCCTTGCGGGCGAAGGAGCTCGACGTGCGGATGCTGCTGCAGGTGCACGACGAGCTGGTGTTCGAGGCGCCGGAGGAGGAGGTCGCGCGGGCGATCCCGATCATCGCCGGGGTGATGGAGGAGGCGCCGGCGCCCGCGCTGAGCCTACGCGTGCCGCTGGTGGTTGAGGCGCGGGCGGCGGGGAATTGGGAAGAAGCGCATTGAGAAGCGATGGGACGCGGGGGCTTATCGGCGCCTAACTATCGAAGCGTCGATCGTCGCCGATCAGCAAATCCCGCATGTTGCCGGGTACGGGAAATCCGTAGCCATCGCCGAGCGCCCCCCCAGGCCAACCTGCCCTTCGCGTGAGGCTCGCTTTTGTAAAGCTCAAGCCCGATCTTCTGAAGCGTGAGATGGATCGCCTGCACGGCATCGAACCCGGCACCGTAGCTCGACCGCGTGCCCTCGGGCCATTCGATCTCGTAGCGGCAGATCCAGGCGCCGTCGTCCAACTCCGGCGCATGAAGATGCACGGGCATCTCCCGCGTTCCATCAAGATCGCGCAGGGTCAAAATTCAGGTGGCGATGATCATGCGTTGCCCGACGGCGAGGAATGTGCCGGCTCTCCCATCGAACCACCCCGTTCCCGATGAATGCCCTCGTCCGGCCCCATCGGCAGATCGCTGCGGGACGCCGTGAGCTGGGGCAATTGACGGAGCCACTCATTGGAGGCCCTGCGATGAGCGATTCCGCGCGCATCGACCACCTCGAAATGCGCCTGACCGAGCAGGACGCGACGATCGACGCCCTCGACCGCACCGTCACCGAGCAGTGGCGGCTGATCGACCGGCTCACGCGCCAAGTCGCGGCGCTGACCGAGCGGGTGGAGGAGGCCGGCACCCGGGCGGCGACGGGGGCGGCCGAGCCTCCGCCGCCGCACTACTGAGCGCGGCCCCGCCCTCATCCGGGGAAGGGCCGGGTGAGTCGGTTCAGAAACTCGCCTGGGTGACGAACTTGGTGGCGAGGTAGCCATCGAGCGCCTCGGTGCCGCCCTCGCTGCCGTAGCCGGATTCCTTGACGCCGCCGAAGGGCGTCTCGGGGAGCGCGATGCCGTGGTGGTTGATCGAGACCATGCCGCTCTCGACCGCGTTCGACACCCGCGCCGCCCGCTCGGACGAGCGGGTGTAGGCGTAGGCCGCGAGCCCGTAGGGCAGGCGGTTGGCCTCCGTGTAGGCCTCCGCGTCGTCCGAGAACCGCTGGATCGCGGCGACCGGCCCGAACGGCTCCTCGTTCATGATCCGGGACGTGAGCGGCAGATCAGTGAAGATTGTGGGCTCGAAGAAGTTGCCCCGGTTGCCGATGCGCTCGCCGCCGGTGCGGAGCGTTGCGCCCTGCGCGCTCGCGTCGGCCACCAGCGCCTCCATCGCCTCCAGGCGGCGCCCGTGGATCAGCGGGCCCATCTTCGTGTCGGGATCGAGCCCGTCGCCGACCTTCAGAGTGCTGGCCAGACGCGTGAAGCCGTCCACGAACCGGTCGAACACCGAATCGTGGACGAGGAAGCGGGTCGGCGCGACGCAGACCTGGCCGGCGTTGCGGAACTTGTTGGCGCCGAGCACGGCGACCGCCTTCTCGACGTCGGCATCCTCGAACACGATCGCCGGCGCGTGGCCGCCGAGCTCCATTGTCGCCCGCTTCATGTGCTGGCCGGCGAGCGCGGCGAGCTGCTTGCCCACCACCGTCGAGCCAGTGAACGAGATTTTCCGGATGACCGGATGCGGGATGAGATAGGCGGAGATCGTCGCCGGGTCGCCGTAGACGAGCGACAGGCAGTCGCCGGGCAGGCCGGCGTCGAGGTAGGCGCGCACCAGTTCGGCGCAGCTCGCGGGCGTGTCCTCCGGTCCCTTCAGGATCACCGAGCAGCCGGTGCAGAGCGCGGCGGCGATCTTGCGCACCGCTTGGTTGATCGGGAAGTTCCAGGGCGTGAAGCAGGCCACCGGCCCGACGGGCTCGCGCACCACGAACTGCAGCACGCCGTCCGCGCGGGGCGGGATGACGCGGCCGTAGGCGCGCTTACCCTCCTCCGCGAACCAGTCGGTGACGTCGGCGGCCACCAGCGTCTCGATGCGGGCTTCGGCCAGCGGCTTGCCCTGCTCCAGGGTCATGATGCGGGCGATGTCGTCCACCCGCTCGCGGAGCAGGTCGGCGGCGCGGCGCAGCACCTTGGCCCGGTCGAAGGCCGAGACCTTGCGCCACTGCGCGAAGCCGCGGTCGGCGGCGGCGAGCGCCCGGTCGAGGTCGGCGTGCGTGGCGACGGCGCACGCGCCGATGGTCTCGCCGGTGGCGGGGTTGAGGACCGGCAGCGTCTCGCCGTCCGAGCCCGCGCCCCAGGCGCCGCCGATGTGGAGCTTCACGTCCGGATACATGATGGCGGTGCGATCCCTGCTCGGCCGGCACGGGGCCGGCGACGGGAGGCAATGTCGGGCGCGCACCGACCCCGGGCAAGGCGGGCCGGCGAATGGCGGCGGCGGGACGCCCGCGTCAGGCGGCGATGCGGCGGCGGGCCGGCTCGGGGCCCTTCACCACCGCAGGACCGCCGCGACGGGCGCGCAGGGTGCCGCCCTTCGGCACAACCTGCCAGCCGCCCTTGGCGCCGTCGATCGGCTCCGAGACCACGACGAGGCCGGCCTCGGTCTCGCGGAAGTACAGGCTCGGCGGGCGGGCGTCGCACGCCCAGCGATAGGCGACGATCTCGTCGCCGTCGGTGAACAGGGCGGTGAAGCGCAGGGGCTCGGTGACGGAGGCCGCCCGCATCAGGTCGCGCACGGTGGCGAGCGTCTCGGCCATGGCGCCGATCGGGTCCTCGGCGAGCCCGTTGGCCAGCGCCAGGAGGAAGATCGCCTCGGAATCGGTGCTGCCGCGGCGGCCGTCGTAGAAGGCGTCGGGGATCAGCGCCTCGAGGCGGCGCTTGATCCGGTGATAGCCGCCGATCTGGCCGTTGTGCATGAACAGGTGGCGCCCGTTCACGAAGGGATGGCAGTTGGTGCGCGCGGTCGCCGTTCCGGTGGAGGCCCGCACGTGGGCGAAGAAGGTGCGGGCGCGAACCTGGGCGCACAGGTTGACGAGGTTCTCGTCCGACCACGCCGGGGAGATGTCGCGGTAGATGCCGGGCTCCGTCCGCTCGCCGTACCAGCCGATGCCGAAGCCGTCGCCGTTGGTCTCGGTCTTGCCCTGCTCGGCGTGGAGCGACTGGTGCACCAGCGAATGCGCCGGGGCGCAGACGAGGTCCGACAGGAACACCGGCTCACCGCTGTAGGCGAGAAAGCGGCACATGGCTGAGGCCGATCCGTTCTGTTCGCGATGCCGCGTGCCCGCCGGGCCGCCCCGTCTTGCAAGCCCGGTGCCGCGCCGTCATCCGGCCGTAACAGTCCGGCCGAGGAGATGAACAGTTCGCTAACACACTCCGCAGTGCCCGGACTCCGTGCGCCATGGAGGGCGGCGAACGAGCCGCAGGGCAGGCATGCGGCGTGAGACGAATTCAGACTCTTGTTACCGGCTTCCGCACGGCGCAGCATGACCGGCCCGGGAATCAGCGGCCCGAGGACGAGGCCGCATCGCCCGAAGGCATCCGGCATCCGCGTTCGCGCCATCCGCAACATCCGAGAAGGAGTTTCAATGGGCCATGCCCGTGCCGCCTGTGCCGTCGCCCTCGTCGTCGAGGACGATGCCGCGGTCCGCAACCTCGCCGCCGCCGTGCTGGAGGAGACCGACCTGGGGGTGATCGCCTGCGAGAGCGCCGAGGCCGCGATCTCCGTGCTGGAGCGCGACGACGTCACCGTGGCGCTGCTGTTCGCGGACGTGCGCTTGCCCGGCGCGATGGACGGGCTCGCGCTGGCGCGCACCGTCGGGCGCCGCTGGCCGGACGTGCGGGTGGTGGTCACCTCCGGCTACGACGCGCGCGGGGACGCGCGTCTTCCGGAGCAGGCGGTGTTCATGCAGAAGCCCTGGCGGGCGCTGGACGTGCTGGTTCAGGCCGAGCACGCCACCGCTGCCGCCCGCGCGGCCTGACGCTTCGGCAGGCCGCTCACGCCGCACGCGAGACCCGCGCCGCGCGAGCGGCCGGGCCTGTTCGGAGGTTGTTGGTCCGAGCCGAGAGGGCTCGGCGCGCGCCTTACGAGACGACGGGGTTCGCCGGCCCGCCAGCGCCGCCCGGCTGAGACGGGGTCATGGACGGGAAGCCGGGCCGGCGCGGACCGCCGGCGCCGAAACGCGGCTTCGGCTTCGGCGCAGCGATCAGCCCTTCGCGGATCGCGGTCTTGCGGGCCTGCTTGCGGGCGCGGCGGACGGCCTCGGCCTTCTCGCGCGCCCTGCGCACGGACGGCTTCTCGTAAGCCTTCCGCTGCTTCATCTCGCGAAAAATGCCTTCGCGCTGCATCTTCTTCTTGAGGACGCGGAGCGCCTGATCGACGTTGTTGTCGCGAACGAGTACCTGCAACGGACTGGACCCTCTAGAACCTGCTGGGACGTGGCATTCGATCAGCGCCGAGCCCGAGACTCCCGCGCCCTCAGCGGGAAACCAACGGCGCCCCGGACCCGGGGATCGCCCGGGGGGACGTGGACAGGATGATCTCGATTCGGCGCGAAGTCTGTACCTTCGGCAGGCTCTTACACCAAGCGCCCGGGACTTCCAACCGGCGGTCCAACCGGTTCGCCCACGTCGTCGCAGATCACAGGACGGCGCCGAGGCGGAGGCCCTGGAGCCTCGCGAGGCCGCACCGCGGCGTGCGGCGTCGCGACCGGATTGAGCGCTGATGCGATGCGCGCCGGCGGATGATCTTCCGGAGGCCCGTTACCATCTCCGAGGAATGAGCCGCGCGGGTGCGGTGCCAAGGGACATCGATGCCGAGCGACGACGCGCAGCAATTCGCCAGCGACAACTATTCCGGCATCTGCCCCGAGGCCTGGAACGCGATGGCGGCGGCCAACCGCGGGCATGCCCCGGCCTACGGCGAGGATGCGTGGACGACGCGCGCGGCGGACGCCTTCCGCAGCCTGTTCGAGCACCGTTGCGAGGTGTTCTTCGCCTTCAACGGCACGGCGGCGAACGCGATGGCGCTGGCCTCCCTGTGCCGGCCGTACCAGAGCGTGATCTGCGCCGACGCGGCCCATGTCGAGACCGACGAGTGCGGCGCCCCGGAGTTCTTCTCCAACGGCTCGAAGCTGCTGACGGTGCGCACCGAGAGCGGCAAGCTCGCGCCGGACGCGATCCGC
Source organism: uncultured Methylobacterium sp. (assembly GCF_964242245.1). Lineage (NCBI taxonomy): Bacteria > Pseudomonadati > Pseudomonadota > Alphaproteobacteria > Hyphomicrobiales > Methylobacteriaceae > Methylobacterium > uncultured Methylobacterium sp. The sequence continues at coordinate 39,962 of NZ_CAXTBY010000010.1, forward strand.
GCGCTGGCCACGAACCGCAGCGACATCCACTTCCCGAGGGTCCGCGTCGTGACCGTCACGCAGCCGACCGAGACGGGACAGGTCTATTCCCTGGCCGAGCTGCGGGCGATCTCCGCCGCCTGCCGCGACCTCGGCCTATCCCTGCACATGGACGGGGCGCGCTTCGCCAACGCCTGCGCGCATCTCGGGTGCAGCCCGGCGGACATGACGTGGCGGGCAGGGGTCGACGTGCTCTGCTTCGGCGGCACCAAGAACGGCATGCACGCGGGCGAGGCGGTGGTGTTCTTCGATGCCGCGCGGGCGGAGGATTTCGGCTACCGCTGCAAGCAGGCCGGCCAGCTCGCCTCGAAGATGCGCTTCCTGTCCGCTCCCTGGGTCGGGATGCTGGAGGGCGGCGCGTGGCTCGCGAACGCGCGGCACGGGAACACCTGCGCGCGGGACTTCGCGGCGGCGATCGCGGACCTGCCCGGCATCGCGCCGATGTTTCCCGTCGAGGCCAACGCGGTGTTCCTGGCCATGTCCCCGGACCGGATGGCCGCCCTGCGGGCGCGGGGCTGGCGCTTCTACACCTTCATCGGCGGCGGCGCCCGGTTCATGTTCGCCTGGGACGCGAAGCGCGAGCGTATCGCGGAACTCGTCGCGGACCTGCGCGCGGTCGCGTCCGGGACGCCTTGAGCCGCCCCCGGCCGGTCTCCAAGACCTATCGCGCCAGCCAGTCCGGCATCCGGTCGAGGCCGATCAGCGCGTCGTAGGTCTGGCGCGGGCGCACGATCGCGGCGTCGGCTCCGTTGACCAGCACCTCGGGCACGAGGCGGCGGCTGTTGTAGGTGCCGGCCTGGACCGCCCCGTAGGCGCCCGCCGTCATCACCGCGATCAGGTCGCCCGCTGCCACCTCGGGCATCTCGCGCTGGAGGGCGAGGTAGTCGCCCGTCTCGCAGACCGGGCCGACCACGTCCGCCGTGATGCGGGGCGCGTCCGGGGCCGGCTCCCGCACCGGGCGCAGGGCGTGGTAGGCCTCGTAGAGGGTCGGGCGGATCAGGTCGTTCATCGCCGCATCGACGATGACGAAGGTGCGGCCCTCGCTGTGCTTCACGTAGAGCACCCGGGTGAGGAGGATGCCGGCATTGCCCGCGATCATCCGGCCGATTTCGAAGACCGGACGCAGGCCCAAGGCAGCGAGGTGCGGCCGGAGCGTCGCGGCGAGCGCCGCCGGATCCGGGGGTAGAGCGTCGTCGTCGCGGTACGGGATGCCGAGGCCGCCGCCGAGATCGATGTGGCGGAGTTCGTGCCCTTGCGCGATCAATCGACCGGCGAGGTCGACGAGCAGGCGGCCGGCATGCTCGAACGGCGCAAGATCGGTGATCTGGCTGCCGATGTGCATGTCGACGCCGTGGATCGCGAGTCCCGGCAGTCCGGCCGCCATCGCGTAGACCGCGGGCGCCCGGGTGATCGGCACGCCGAACTTGTTCTCGTACTTGCCCGTCGAGATCTTGGCGTGCCCGCCCGCGTCGATGTCCGGGTTCACGCGGATCGAGATGGGGGCTACCGCGCCCATGCCGCTCGCCACTTCCGAGAGGGCGAGCAGCTCGGGCTCGCTCTCGACGTTGAAGCAGTAGATCCCGGCCCGGAGCGCCGCCGCCATCTCGTCGCGGGTCTTGCCGACGCCGGAGAACACGATCCTCTGCGAGTCCACGCCGGCCCGGAGCGCGCGCAGCAATTCGCCCTCGGACACGATGTCCATGCCGGCGCCGCGCCGTGCGAGCGTGGCCAGCACGGCCTGATTGGAGTTCGCCTTCATCGCGAAGCACACGAGCGCGTCGTCGTCCCTGAAGGCGTCCGCGAACACGCGGAAATGCCGCTCCAGGGTTGCGGTGCTGTAGCAGTAGAGCGGCGTGCCCACGGCCTCGGCGAGGCCGGTCAGGTCGACCTCCTCGGCGTGCAGGCGGCGATCGCGGTAGTGGAAATGATGCATCTGGGCCGGGCCCTGAAGGCTGAAAGTGTTCTACGCCACAGTCGAGCCTGCGTCCGGAGATCTGGGCACGCGTCTCCGTCGGAGACTCGCCTTACAGCAGAGGATCGAGAAGGAAGCTATCCTTCGGGATCTTGTAGCCGCGCTTGGCCCCGCGGCTGGTCTGGACCGGTGCCTCTGTGCCCGAGGGTGGAATGGCGGAGGCCGAGAGCTCGTCGCCGGCCTGGACCGCAAGCGGGTCGGGCTCGGCGGAGCCGCCACCGAGGCCGATGCTCTGCGGGAGCGAGCGGGCGCCGGTAGCGGTCGGCGCGCCGGTCTTCTGCGGTTTGACGCCGGCATCCGGTGGTTCGAGGGCGCCGCGACGCCCGCACCCCGTGACCGCGAGCGCAACGAGGATCGCCGCGAGGGGAAGCGTCAGGGCACGGATGGGCGGCATCGCGGACGGTCCGGCGGCTCTCGTGTGGCAATCCTCCCGAGGGAGCGGATCACCTTAGCCGTTGCAGGGGCGGGAGGCGAGCGCGGGCGGGCCGCAGGCCCCACGCGCGGCCGACGCTCAGCCCTTCTTGTTGCCCTGGCTCGCCTGATAGGCGTCGATCGCCCGGCGGCAGTTCTCGGACAGCGACTTCCAGTTCTTCTCGAAGCAGGCATCGAGCTTCGCATCCTCGGGGGCGAGGTTGCCGCAATAGTTGAGGTAGTCGCCGGTGCAGTACTTCTTGATCGTCTCGTTGCCGCGCCGCGTCTCCGGGGCGGCAAGGGCGGGCACGGCCAGCGAAGCGGCGGCGAGGACGAGGGGCGTCATCTTCAGGGCCATGGGAGTCTCGTTCCATCTGTCGGATCGGGTGAGGATGGGGCTGCGATGATGCCTTTGCATGGTCGAAACAAGGCATCCGCCGGCGGATTCAAGGGCGCAGGACGCGGATTCGATCTCGGCGGACGCCGAAGGCGGTCCCGGCTCAGCGCGCCTGCGCCGTCATCGGATAGGCGCCGACCGCGGGCAGGCGCTCGCGCCGGATGAGCATGTCGGCGACCTCCGCGATGCGGCGACGGAGATCGGCGTTCTCGTGCTCGACCGCGTCGCCGCGCTCGGCGATCGCCCGCGCCAGGGCCGCCTCGGTCGCCGCCAAGCTGTCGCGCAGGGCGCCCTCGCGGCCGGCGTCGTCCGTCCCGGCCTGCTCCAAGACCGGAGCAGAGGCCGCGGCACGGGCGGCGAGCAGGCTGTCGAGGAGGTCGGCATGGGCCTCCTCCAGCGCGAGCAGGGTCGCGAGGCTGGCCGAACCGTCCTCGCGCGCGGTGTCCAGCTCGCTCTCCAGGCGCAGGCGCAGGCGTGAGGCCGACGCGATCTCGGTATCGCGCGCGGCGACGTCGCGGTTGAGCGCCGCCACCTCCATGGTGCGGGACCCCAGCGCCGCCATGTCGGCGTGACGCTTGTCCTGCGCCGCCTCGACCAACCGCTCCAGTCGACGCTGACGCACCGCGAACTCGGCGCGCAGGAAATCCCTCTCCGCGGCGATCTCGGTCGCCGAGAGGGGCAGCATCGCCTCGGTGCGCCGCCGGGCGAGGCGGGCGGCGCGCGCGTTCACCGCCGGCAGGAGCAGCAGCGCGCACAGACTCGCCGCCAGGAAGCCGAGGGCGAAGACCATGACGGTTTCGATCACGCGAACACACTCGTTCCTGGCGCCGGGCGGGCCCGGCCTGGAGCCGTCTGCGACGAAACGGACCCCGGTTCGTCGAAACGTGCGATCAAGCGGGTCCCTCGATCCCCCGAGCCGATGCGATCGGACCGGAGACGGCGCTTGGCAGACGCACAGTCTAACCCGGTTTCACCCTGCACGAAAACCGAGGGCCGCCGCGTCCTGCGCCTCAGAACGGATTCCAAGTCGGCTGGCCGGTGAACTTCAGGTAGCCGACGTTGATGCCCAGCCGCGCGCCGACGCCGGTGCGGATCGGCACCACCACGATGCCGCCGTTGGTCACCGCCGTCATGCCGAAGCCGCCGACGAGGTAGGCCGAGCCGTCGACGCCGCCGAAGCGCCGGTAGATCCCCCGCACCGCCGGCAGGTTGTAGACCAGCATCATCGTGCGGTCGCCGTCGCCGCCGACGTCAAAGCCGAGGGTGGGCCCCTGCCAGTAGATCCGGTGCGTGCCCGCGTTGCGGGTGTAGAGGGTGCCCTCGCCGTAGCGGACGCCGCCGACGATGGCGCCGGACGCCTCCTGGCCGAGGATGTAGCCGTTCGGCTCGCCCCAGCGCCGGGTCGCCTCCTGCACCGTCAGCGCCAGTCCGCGCGAGACCGTACCGAAGAAGCGGTGGCCCGAATCGACGACCTCGCGGGGCCGGAAAGAGCCCGGCGCGTCCGGATCGTCGACGGCCCGGGCCGCCGCCCCGGTCAGCGCGAGGCCCAGCATCGTCCCGAGACCCGCGCCGAGCGCGCGCCGCGTCGGAGTGCGCGTCGGCCTGCCCGGACCGTCGACTCGATCGTCACCTGCCGTCATCGTTCCTCCTCGGCCCGCTCGGGGCGCCATCCTCGCTCGGGACCGGCCGCGCTGGACCGGTGGCTCGAAGTTCCTCGCGGAACACCCGACGCATCGTCGTCGCTCGATCGGGCCTCTCGCGAGGCGCTCTTGCTTCCATCCCCGAGAAATGCGGCAGAAGCATCGTTCCCGCCGTCGTCGGGGCGAAGCAGACCCGCCCTTCGACGCCTATCCTGAGGATCAGACGGCAAGATGTGGTTAACGCGCCGTGACCTCCCGCTCCTCGGCCTGATCGGTCTCGCCGACCCATCCGCGGCCGGTCCGATCCTGCCCGGTGCGCTCGCGCTCTCAGGCTTCGACCCGGTGAGCTGCTTCCTGCCCGACGGGCCTCGGGCCGGCCTGCCGCGGTTCGAACTCGCGCACCGCGGCCGGACGTGGCGCTTCGCCAGCGCGGCCAACCGCGCGGCGTTCGTCCGCGAGCCAGAGACCTACGCCCCGCGGCTCGGCGGCCACGACGCGGCCGGCATCCTGGACGGGCGGCTCGTCGATGCGGACCCGCTGGTCTTCGCGGTGATCGCCGGGCGGCTCTACCTGTTCCGCGATGCCGGGCGGCGCGCCCGGTTCCTGGCGGACGCGGCGCTCGTCGACCGGGCCGAGGCGCTGTGGCCGGGCCTGCGCCGTCTCACGGAGGGAGGACCGGAGTGAGGGCGGGCCGCGGCGCCTCCCCGTCCCGCGGCCGGATCATCGGGCCGCGGTCGGGCAGCACGACGCGGGCGGCGAGCGCCGGATCGCCCAGCGCCGCGAAGGGGCCGTTGCGGTAGGCGAGCGCGTGGCGCCCGTAGATGATCGGCCGGCCGGTCGGCGTGACGACGCATCCGCCCGCCGCGGTCAGGATGTGGTCGCCGGCCGCCGTGTCCCATTCCATGGTCGGGCCGCAGCGGATGTAGAGGTCGGCCTCGCCGGACGCGATCAGGCAGAATTTCAGGGCGGAGCCGGCCGAGCGGCGCTCCGCGACCGGCAGCGCGTCGAGGCAGGCCTCGGTCTCGGCATCGCCGTGGCGGCGACTGCCGAGGGCGACGAGACCGGCCGTCGGCGTCGCGCGCGCGTGGACGGTGCGGAATCGGCCCGGACGACCGTGGCGGATCGGCGCCTCGTGCGCGTGCGTGCCCGCGTGCCAGACACGGCCGAGGCCGGGGGCGCTGAGCGCCGCGGCGATCGGGCGGTTGCCCTCGATCAAGGCGATGCAGACGGCGTATTCCAGCGTGCCCGCGAGGAAGTCGCGGGTGCCGTCGAGGGGATCGACGAGGAAGAACCGGTCGGCCGGCGGCACGTCGTGGCAGGTCTCCTCCGCCACCACGGGAATCGCCGGGAAGGCGTCCGCGAGGGCTGCGAGGATCAGCCGCTCCGCGTCCAGGTCGGCATGGCTCGACGGCGATCCGTCGACCTTCAGCACGTGCGGACAATCGCTGCCGTGATGCGTGATGAGGACTTCGCCGGCCGCGCATGCGATCTCCGCCAGCGCAACTCCGATGCGCTCGCGCTCGGAGCCGGAGAGCGCCGCTGCCGATGACGTCGCCGTGGTCATGACCGTGTTCTGCCCGAGCCTCCGGTCCTTGTCGACCTCGCGACGCTGTAGAGCGCGGAGGGGGACCGCAGGGAGCGTCGAGGCACCTGTCCCGAACGTCGAGGCTCGCGCGGCGCGGGGTTAGAGCATGTTCCGTGATCGCCGGATCACGGAACATGCTCTCTCTCCATGTGGGGTCGCCTTTCTTTCACGCGAGCCGGCAACCACCTCATCCCGGGACCATGCACCTATGGGCCGCGCGATCGAAAAGGACGAATCGCGCTGCGGCCATCCCCCAAACGGATGATGTGTTCGCGCGAAAACCCCGGTGTTGTCAGGCTTCAGCTTGGGCGGAGGCGGCAATGGCGAGCATGCGGGATTTCCCGATCTGGACCCGGGGCCGGGCGCAGCGGCACATCGAGCGGGGATGCAGCATCCGGTTCGTCGGCCTGATCGTCGGCAGCGCGGGGAAGCGGGCGGCGGACCCTGCGATGCCCGCCGAGCCGACGGAGGCGCCGATGTCCAACATCCTCCCGTTCCGCGCGCCCGCCGCCGTCCGGCCCCGGGCGCCCGGCGCGTTGGATGTCGGCGGCGCTTGAGGCGTCCGGCCCTGTCCGGCCCGGCCGGGACGCGTCAGAAGTGCTCGACCCACGGGCGGAGTTCCAGCTCCTGCGTCCAGGCGCTGCGGTCCTGGCGCAGGATCTCGCGGTAGCTCCGCGCGATCGCCTCCGGGTCGAGGTGGCTGTCGGGGGCGTCCGGCGGCTCGCCGCCGCGGGCCGGGTTCCGGATCGCGCCGTCGATGACGACGTGCGCCACGTGGATGCCCTTCGGCTGCAACTCGCGCGACAGGCTCTGACTGAGCCCGCGCAGGGCGAACTTGCCCATGGCGAAGGCGGCCGATCCGGCAAAGCCCTTGACGCTCGCCGAGGCGCCGGTGAGCAGGATCGCCCCGTGGCGGGCCGGCAGCATGCGCCGGGCCGCCGCTTGCGCCACCAGGAAGCCGCCGAAGGCCGAGACCGCGAGCGCCTGCGCGACCGCCTCCGGATCGAGTTCGGCGATGCCGCCGCGCACGCGCCCGCTGGCGTTGTAGACGACCACGTCGGGCGGGCCGCCGAGCGCCGGCTCGATGGCCGCGAACAGCGCTTCCACCTCCCCCGGCCGGCTCGCGTCGCAGGCGTGGACCGCAGCACCCGTCTCGCGGGCCAACCCGTCGAGCTTCTCGATGTTGCGGGCCGCGAGCCCGACCTTCAATCCGTCGGCGGCGAGTTGCCGGGCGAGCGCCGCGCTGAGCCCGGAGCCCGCTCCGACGATCAGGGCGCGGTGGTAGGTCGGAATCATGAGGCGGCCTCTCCCGGTGTTTCTGTGTGAGACATGTGTCCGGGCGGGAACGCCGGGCAGACGCCCGCGGTTCGAGGCGCCCTCAGTCCCGCCGGTCGCGGAAGAACGCGCGCAGCAGCGCGGCGGCTTCCTCCTCGCGAAAGCCGCCGTAGACCTCCGGGGCGTGGTGGCAGGTCGGCTGGTTGAACACGCGCGGGCCATGCTCGACGCCGCCGCCCTTCGGGTCGAGGGCGCCGAAGTAGAGCCGCCGGATGCGCGCGACGCCGATCGCGCCCGCGCACATCGGACACGGTTCGAGCGTCACGTAGAGGTCGCAGCCCGGCAGGCGCGCGTCGCCGAGGGCGGCGCAGGCGGCGCGGATCGCCAGGATCTCGGCATGCGCGGTCGGGTCGCGAAGCGCGCGCGGCCGGTTGTGCGCCACCGCGAGCACCCGTTCGCCCCGGACGACGACGGCGCCGACCGGCACCTCGCCCTCCGCCGCCGCCCGGCGGGCCGCCGCGAAGGCGAGGTCGAACGGGCTCGTGCGGGGCTGGGTCGGATCGGACACGGGATCGTTCCTACCGCTTGCGGGGGCGCCGGGAAGCGCGCCTTACCTTCGATCGGCGGAACGTTCCGCGCCGGTCGGCCGTTCACGTCTCGACGCGGCATCGCCGCACTAGAGACGCGAAGGAGACAGCCATGAGCAGCACCACCGACAAGATCAAGGGCGCGGCCAACGAGGCGGTCGGCAAGGCCAAGCAGGGCATCGGCGATGCCACCGACAACACCAAGATGAAGGCCGAAGGCACGGCGCAGGAGCTCAAGGGCAAGGCCCAGGGCACCGTCGGCGACGCCAAGTCGACGGTCGGCAAGTAATCCGACCGTTGCAAGCCGGGTCGTTGCTGCGCGCATCGCGCCACGCCCGGGGTTTGGTGACCTCGCCGAGGGCGCCGTGCCTGACGTGAGGTGCGGGCGGGCTTCGGGTTCAATCGAAGCGTGCCTCGCACGATCGGGCGGTCCTTCGGGGCCGCCCTTTTTCGTGGTCCGGCCCGCCGAGGCGGACGCATGACGGCTCCCGATCTGCGGGCGGAATGTGGGCTTTCGGCTGCCTATCGCACCCGGCGCGCCCGTTAGGGCTCACCCTGGTGCTTCGCCGGTCGATCCTGACGGATGCGGTCCGCCTCGCGCGGGGGAGCCTGCTCTGCTATGGGCTGGCCGATGAGCGACAATCCGACGAACCCAATCCCGGACGAGCCCGTCCGCGGCTCCGATCCGGCGCAGAGACGCGACGCGGAGTCCTGGAGCCCGGCGACGGACGCGAACGTCCGGTCCGAAGCATCGGAGGCGCAGCCGCGGGCGCGGATCGCCCGCGATCGGTCCAAGGACCGCACGAAGGACCGGCACGCCAACGCGCGGCCGGCCAAGGATCGCGGCGGCGACGCCCCTTTGCGTCGTCGGCCCGCCCCCGCCGAGGCCGCTCCGGTCGAGCCGGACTTGGTCGAGCCGGATTTGGTTGAGACGGATTCGGTCGACGCCGACCTCATCGCGCCTGCATCCGCGGAGCCGACCGAGCCCGCATTGGCCGAACCCGCCGAGGCGCCCGCAATCCTTGCCGCGCCCGAGCCCGCCGCGACGCCCGACGGCGAGCGCATCGCCAAGGCGATCGCCCGCGCCGGCCTCGCCTCCCGCCGCGACGCGGAGGCCATGATCGGCGCGGGCCGCGTCACCCTGAACGGCCGCGTGCTCGACTCGCCCGCGATCAACGTGACGGACGCCGACCGCATCACCGTCGACGGCGAGCCGCTGCCCGCCCGCGAGCGCACCCGGCTGTGGGTGTTCCACAAGCCGCGCGGCCTCGTCACCACGGCCCGCGACCCGGAGGGGCGCCAGACCGTGTTCGAGGTGATGCCCGAGGAGATGCCCCGCGTCGTCGCCATCGGCCGCCTCGACATCAACACGGAAGGCCTGCTGCTGCTCACCAACGACGGGGGTCTCGCCAAGGTCATCGCCCATCCCGATACCGGGTGGCTGCGCCGCTACCGCGTCCGCGCCCACGGCGACACCACGCAGGCCGAGCTCGACAAGCTTCGCCACGGCGTCACCATCGACGGGATGGAGTACGGCGCGATCGAGGCCAGCCTCGATCGCGTGCAGGGCGACAACCTGTGGCTGACGCTCGGCCTGCGCGAGGGCAAGAACCGCGAGGTCAAGCGCATCCTCGAGCATCTCGGCCTGTCGGTGAACCGGCTGATCCGGCTCTCGTTCGGCCCGTTCCAGCTCGGCGACCTCGAAGTGGGGCTCACCGAGGAGATCCGCACCAAGGTGCTCAAGGAGCAGCTCGGCAAGGGCCTCTCCGAGCAGGCGGGCGTCGATTTCGAGAGCCCGGTGCGCGAGCCCATCGCCCCGTTCGGCTCGCCGAAGAAGGCGCAAGGCCCCGCCGATCAGGGCGAGCGCCCGCGCCGGGACGACGCGCCCCGCGCCCGTGCGCCCTCCGGCGGCCGCCCGATGCGCCCGGCCGCGCCGGCCCGCATGCCCACCGGCGGCCTCGGCTCCGGCCCGCGCCGCTCGGTGTGGCGGGCGGACCAGGATCAGAACCCGGACGCCGTCCGTCCGGGCAAGGTGCCGCGCCGCGGCGCCGACCCGAAGGCCGAGCGGGCGGTCGCTGCCGAGCGCGGGCGCGAGCGCGTCGGCGCGATCAACGCGGGCGAGCGCCGCGTCCTCGTCGAGCGCCTGTCGGCGAGCCCGGCCACGCCCGACGCGGAGGCGCCCCGCCGCCGCTACGCCCGCGACGAGAGCGGCGCCAAGCCCCCGCGCCAGCCCCGGCGGGACGACCGCGACGGTCAGGACGGCCCGCGCCCGGACCGCGCCCGCGAGCCGCGCTTCGACGCCGGCCCCGCGCGCGCAGCCCCGCGGACCGACCGCGGCACGGGCTTCCGCGGCGGCGAGGGCGGCGACCGCCCGCGCGCCCGCAGCACCACGGGGGAGCGCCGCGACGGCGCCCGGTCCGAGGGGCGCCCGGAGGGCGGCCGCATCGAGGGCGGCAAACCCGGCGGCAGCGGCAAGCCGGGCGGCTACGGCGGCAAGCCCGGCGGCTTCGCCAAGCCCGGCAGCTTCGCCAAGCCCGGCGGTTTCGTCAAATCGGGCGGCGACCGCGAGGGCGGCTACAGGGGCCGGACCCAGGGTGGCAAGCCCGGGGGCGAGGGCGGCTTCAGGCCCCGCACGGAGGGCGGCTACAAGGGGCGTACCGAGGGCGGCGGCCAGGGGCGGCCCGGTGCGAGCGCCGGCCGGCCGGCGGGGGCCAAGTTCGGCGGCAAGCCGGGCGGCTTCGGCGGAAAACCGGGCGGGTTCGGAGCGAAGCCCGGCGGGCGCCCCGGCGGCGCGCGACCGACCGGCGGCGGCCGGCCGCCCCGCAGCGGCGGTCGGTGAGGATCGTCGGCGGAGACTGGCGCGGGCGGCCGATCGGCACCCCGCGCACCGACGCCATCCGGCCGACCTCGGACCGCCTGCGCGAGGCGCTGTTCAACGTGCTGGCGCACGCCTACGGCGACGCGGTGCCGGGTGCCCGCGTGCTCGACCTGTTCGCGGGGACCGGCGCCTTGAGCTTCGAGGCGCTGTCGCGCGGGGCGGCCTACGCGCTCCTCGTCGACGAGGGCGCCGAGGCCCGCGCCGTGATCCGCGGGAACATCGAGAGCTTCGGCGCGGAAGGCGCCACCCGCCTGTTCCGCCGCGATGCGACGCGGCTCGGCCCCGCGGGCACCGTCGGGCGCTTCTCCCTGGTGTTCTGCGATCCGCCCTACGGCCGCGACCTCGCGCCCGCGGCGCTGGCGGCCGCCGCCGCGGGCGGCTGGCTGAGGCCGGGGGCGCTCGCCGTGATCGAGGAGGCCGAGCGCGCGCGCCTCGCCCTGCCCGCGGGCTTTGCCGAGCTGGAGCGGCGCGCCTACGGCGATACGGCCGTGACGCTTGCCCGCTTCATGGGCTGAGGCTTGCATTGCGCCGCACCCGATCGAAAGGCTCCATCGTTGCCCGACCCGCTGCCGCTCGTTCTCCTCACAACCCCGATCCACGCCGACGCGGTGGCGCGGCTGGCGCCCCACGCCCGGGTCGTCACGGCGCCCGACACCGGGCCTGCGACCCTCCGGATGCTGGCCCGCGAGGCCGCGGGCATGATCGTGCGCGCGCAGCTCCCCGACGACATCCTCGACCACGCCCCGCTCTTGCGCGGCATCGTCCGCCACGGGGTCGGTCTCGACTTCGTGCCGATGGCCGCGGCCACCGCCCGCGGCATCCCGGTGGCGAACCTGCCCGGCAGCAACACCCAGGCCGTGGCCGAGCACGTCTTCGCCGCGCTGTTCGCCCTGCGGCGGCGGGTTCACCGGATCGACGCGACGCTGCGCGGCGACGGCTGGCTCGCGGCCAAGACCATGGCCAACGATCTCGCCGAGATCGGCGGCACGACGCTCGGCATCCTCGGGGTCGGCGAGATCGGCCGGCGCGTGGCCGGCATCGCCCGGCACGGCTTCGGCCTGCGGGTGCTCGGCCATTCCCGCAGCGCGAGCGATCACGGCGGCCTGATCGAGCCGGTCTCGCGCGAGGCCCTGTTTGCCGAGAGCGATGCGGTGGTGGTCGCCTGCCCGCTCACCGAGGCGACGCGGGGTCTCGTCGACGCGGGCTTGATCGGCCGGATGCGCCCGGGCGCGCTCCTGATCAACGTCGCCCGCGGGCCGATCGTCGTGACCGACGCCGTGGTCGCCGCGCTCAACGCCGGCCGCCTCGGCGGCGCGGCGCTCGACGTGTTCGAGGCCCAGCCGCTCGCACCCGACCACCCGCTCCACGCCTGCCCGAACCTGCTGCTGACGCCGCACGTGGCCGGCACCACGGCGACGAGCCTGCGCACCATGGGCCTCGGCTCGGCCGAGGAGATGCTGCGCATCCTGCGCGGCGAGCCGCCGCTGAACCTCGTCAATCCCGAAGCACTCGGGCGCTGAGCGCGGCGGGTCGGTGGTCGATGTCCGCCTCGGCCGAGCCCGCCAGGGCCGAGGCGGCCAGGACGAAGGCCATGAAGAACAGGAAGAACTGATTGATCGAGAGTTCCTCGAACATCAGCGACGGCACCGTGAACAGGACGACGTAGTAGGCGAACGGTCCGAACCGCGCCGGCCGGAGGAGGATTCTGCCCGCGCCGAGAACGAACAAGAGCGCGACCATGACGCCGCTCTGGATGGCAAGGGACAGGATTCCGTTGTGCGGCGTTCCCAGCCCCGTCATCTCCCGCAATTGGTTCTGCGTCGCGATCGCGCCGATCCCGAAGGGATTGGCGACGATCATCCGAAGGGCCGCGACGGTCGTGTCCAGCCGCTCGCCGATGTTCGACTCGGTGTTGCCGTCCGACAGGAACCGCTTCTCGATGGCGGATTGAAACTGCTCCGGCACCGGAACGTGGCCGGTGGCGCCGAAGACCATGACGAGCCCGCACAGCACCGCGAGGGCGCAGGCGACGTAGAGAGCATTGACGCTCCTGCGGACGAGGAGCGCGAGACAGACCAGGGGCACCAGCAGCCCGGCCCGGTTGTTCGTCATCGGGAAGCTCGCCAGCAGGCCCAGGACGTACAGCACGTAGATCTCGGTTCGCCGGTACCGGAACCAGAGGTACATCGCCGCCGCGCCCGTCAGGGCGAACACGTGCCCGGTCATGTTGCCGGCGGTCCACAGGCCGCCGAGCTTGTCCTGCATGAACAGGGCGATCTCGGGATCGACCCCATCCAGCGGGACCGCCAATCCGTAGGGCGCGAGGTCGATGCTGACCGAGGCCGCGATCAGGGCACCGAGGGACCCGATCATGCCGATCAGGATCCCCGACGAGAACCATGCCGGGCCGGACGGGTCCCTGAACAGGATCACGAGCTGAACGCACTGGACGAAGTACAGCAGCAGGACGAGGGTGAGGTAGACGTCGCCTTCCTGCTTGCCCGCCTTGAAGACCAGCGAGGCCCCTAGGAGCGCGACCACCAGCCCGATCGGCACGAGCCTGCTCAGGATGGCCGACATCACGCCTGGACGGAGCAGGAAGTAGGGGATCGTCAGGAACGGGATCAGGTCCGACAGGCGCTGGAACGGCAGCCCGAACGTCGATGTCTCGACGTTGAACTGCAGCGCGAGGCCGATCACGAGGAGGCAGATCTTGTCGAGCCGCGTCAAGGTCGCGACCATGGGCGCACCCGCCCCGTGCGTGCGCGCGCTCGAACCGGCGTTCTCTTCGGCGACGCGCATCGTCTCCTCCGTGACGGTGCCGCTGTGCGCGGTGACCAGCCCCTGCGGTGCCGACGTCCGGCCGGTGTCTCTCACGGCAGGACCGCAAGGCGAGGGGCAATCCGTTCCCGAGGAGGCTGCTCCGAACCCGGCATCCGCTCCGCCCTCCGCCCATGGTCGAGGGCCGCCCCCGACAGCACCCGCGCTGCGGCGCGGTTCGGCCAGCGCAGTGTCGCACGAACGATCTTTAGAGTTCCTCACGAAATGCCCGGCTTGCCGTCGCCGCACGACCGGAAGCGGCGCTCGAACGGGACGGTTCGCGACGTGCTGTTTCGGACCTCACGGCTTTCAGACGTCTCTGCGCCGCCTCGCACCGCATCCCGAGCGCCGGTCGCGCATGATCGGAAATGGTAAAGGCTACAGGATCGATAATTTACCGTATTTGGATATCTCTCAGCGGTATTCTTTGAAAATTGAGCCTTCGACCCCTCGATGAGGATACGATAGGTCGATGTCGACCGATGAACCTGTCGGACAGCCTCGTTGATCATGCGCCTTCGAACCCGATCGATCATGGCCGCCGGGCGCGCCGTGGTGCCCGAGGAGCGGGCACCGTGCGCGCCGCGCGAGGCGCGGGCGAAGGCGCCGCACTACGCGGCGGTGGACGGCCTCCGGGCGCTCGCGGTGATCGCGGTGCTGGCCTTCCACCTGAGGGAGACGATGCTTCCCGGCGGCCTGATGGGCGTCGACATCTTCTTCGTCATCTCCGGCTTCGTGGTGACGGCCTCTGTCTCGGAGATGCGGCACGGATCGTTCCGGGCCTTCGTTCTGCACTTCTACGCCCGGCGCATCGTGCGCATCCTCCCGGCGCTCGCCGTCACCATCGCCGTCTCGTCGCTCGCCTACGCCCTGTTCATTCCCTCGGCTTGGCTTGCCGACGGCATCGCGAAGACCGGGCTTGCCGCGATCTTCGGGCTCAGCAACCTCGTGCTCGCCGCCGGCGACGACTATTTCTCCCCGAAGGCGGCGTTCAACGTCTTCACCCATACGTGGTCGCTCGGCGTCGAGGAGCAGTTCTACCTCCTCTTCCCCGTCATCATGTATTTCGGGCCCCGGCTCGCAGGCCCGGCGCACGGGCGGACCGTCATCGTCCTGGCGCTGCTCTCCGCATCGCTGGTCACCGGTGCCGTCCTCAGCGCGACGCAGCCGCTGATCGCCTTCTACACGCTGCCCGCGCGCTTCTGGGAACTTGGAGCGGGCATGCTGCTGTGCCTGACGTTGGACCGGTGGAGGCCGGTGCTTGCCCGGGCGCGGCGGCTTCCGGCGGCCCTGGCGCTCGGATCGTTCGCGCTGGTGGCGTTCGCCCTCGCGCAGCCGGCGCGGCTCGGCTTCCCCGTGCCCTGGGGCGCGATCCCCGTGCTCGGCACGCTGGGCCTGATCGCGCTCGCCGTCGCATGCCCGGCAACCCTCGCCGTCCGAGCTCTGGCGGCGCGGCCCTGGGTCGGCATCGGCCGGATGTCGTACTCGCTCTACCTGTGGCACTGGCCGGTCTACGTGCTGATGCGCTGGACGGTCGGCCTCGAGACCGTGGCGGACGGCCTCGTGGCGCTCTCGGTGACCGTCGCCCTGGCAGGGCTGAGCTACCGCTACGTCGAGGTCCCGGCGCGCGCGTGGCAGCGCGATCGCCGGTGGGCGCCCGCCCGCGTCGTGCGCACCGGCTTGGCGGCCGCCTGCGTCCTCGCGGTCGCGACCGGAGGCCTGCTGAAGTTCAAGTCGGCCTTCGTGCTCGGGCAGACCCACGACCTCGCCGCGTGGTACCCCGAGGGCCGGTGGACCGTTCCCCCTAAGCCCGGCTGCACGATGGACAAGCAGGTCACCGCGCGCTCCGGCGGACTCCTGACCGTGCTGCATCCGGAGGGATGCGGCTCGGCCAGCGGAGGCCGCCTGATCGTCGCCGGGGATTCCCACGCGGGCGCCTACGAGCGGATGCTCTGGACCTACGCCTACGCCACGGGCCGCGCGGTGAACGTCTACTGGCTGGCCGGCTGCCCGATGATCGGCCTGCTCGAGCACGCCCCGACGCGGGCGTGCGCCGACTTCGAGGCGCAACTCGCCGACGAGCTCGCGCGGGTGCTGACGCCCGCCGACGTGGTCTTCCTGCCGTCGCTGCGCGTGCCGCGCTTCATCGACCAGTGGGGTGCGTCCGGCCAGCCGGCCGGCACCGGGGCGGACGTTGCCGAGGCCCCGGGGCGGACGGACGCGGCGACGGCGCGGAGCCTCCTTGCCCGCATCGGGTCGAGCGGGGCGCGCATCGTGTTCGAGGCGCCCAAGCCCCTGTTCAAGGCCCCCCCGTTCCGCTGCGCCGACTGGTTCGACGCGGACAATCCGGTCTGCCGTCCGGGCTTCGCGATGGATCGGGAGGGCCTGGAGCAGCGCCGCGCTCCGGTCCTGGCCCGCATGACGGCGCTGGCGCAGGATCAGGCGCGGCTGTCGATCTGGGACCCGTTCCCGAGCCTGTGCCCCGACCCGACCTGCCACGCCTTCCGCGACGGGCATTCCCTGTTCTTCGATGCCGACCATCTCAGCGGCTACGGGAACGACGTCCTGTTCCCGGCCTTCAAGGACAGGCTGGAGCGCGAGTTCCGGGCGGCCGCAACCGCGTCGTACTCCGCCGTTCCGGGCACCCCGTGAGGTCGCGCCCCGCCCGCCCGGTCGACGCCGGGCGGAATCATTCCGCGGCCACGCCCGGAGCCGGTTCGGCGTCGCGCGGCTGCGGGAACTGGGCCGCGTAGAGGCGGCGATACATCCCGTCCGCCGCGAGCAGCGCCTCGTGCCGTCCCTGCTCCAGGATGCCGTCCGGGCCGACCACCACGATGCGGTCGGCTTGGCGGATCGTGGCGAGGCGGTGGGCGATGACCAGCGTCGTGCGGCCCGCGGCGAGGTCGGTGAGCGAACTCTGGATCGCCTGCTCGGTCTCCGTGTCGAGGGCTGAGGTCGCCTCGTCCAGGATCAGGATCGGCGGGTTCTTCAGGAAGACGCGCGCGATGGCCAAGCGCTGCTTCTGGCCGCCCGAGAGCTTGACTCCGCGCTCGCCGACCACCGTGTCGAGGCCGTCCGGCAGGCTCGCGATCAGGGCGCCGAGGCGCGCCCGCCGCGCGGCCTCCGCGATCTCGGCCTCGCCGGCATCGAGGCGGCCGTAGGCGATGTTCTCGCGGATCGTGCCGGCGAAGAGGAAGACGTCCTGCTGGACGATGCCGACCTGCCGGCGCAGCGAGGCCAGCGTGAGGTCGCGGACATCGACGCCATCGATCGTGACGCGTCCGCGCTCGACCTCGTAGAAGCGCGGGATGAGGGAGCACAGCGTCGTCTTGCCGGCTCCCGACGGGCCGACGAAGGCCACCGTCTCGCCCGCCGCGACCGTGAGGTCGAGGCCCGAGAGGACGGGCCGGCCCGCGCTGTAGCCGAAGCCGACGCCCTCGAAGCGGATGTCGCCCCTGAGCGAGGCCGCCGCGACTGCGCCGGGACGGTCGACGATGTCGGGCTCGGTCGCCAGCAGCTCCGCGTAGCGCCGGAAGCCGGCGACGCCCTTGGGGTAGGTCTCGACGACGGCGCCGATCTTCTCCAGCGGCCGGTAGAACACGCCGACGAGCAGCAGGAACCCGATGAAGCCGCCCGGGGTCAGTTCGCCGCGCACCACGAAGGCGGCTCCGCCGAGCAGCACCACGATCTGCACGAGCCGCATGCCGAGGTAGTTGATCGACAGGCTGGCCGCCATGATCCTGTAGGCTTCGAGCTTGGTCTCGCGGTACTTCCTGTTGTCGGAGGCGAACAGGCGCCGCTCGTGCGGCTCGTTGGCGAAGGCCTTCACCACGCGGATGCCGCCGACGTTCTCCTCGATGCGCGCGTTGAACGCGCCGACCCGGCCGTACTGGGTCTGCCAGTTGCGGGTCATGCGGCCGCCGTAGCGCAGGGTGACGAAGGCGATCACCGGCAGGATGGCGGCCGTCAGCAGCGCGAGCGACGGGTGGACGAGGACCATCAGGGCGAAGGCCCCGACGAGGGTCATGACCGCGATGAAGAGGTCCTCCGGACCGTGGTGGGCGACCTCGCCGATCTCCTCCAGGTCCTTGGTCACGCGGGCGACGAGGTGGCCGGTCTTCTGGTTGTCGTAGAAGCGGAACGAGAGCTTCTGGAGGTGGTCGAAGGCGCGCGCCCGCATCTCGGTCTCGATGTTGATGCCGAGCACGTGCCCCCAGTAGGTCACGACCACCATCAGGCCGGCGTTCGCGACGTAGATCGCGGCCAGGGCCGCCGCGGCGACCAGGATCAGCGTCCAGTCCTGGCGCGGCAGCAGCACGTCGACGAACGCCTTCACGGCCATCGGGAAGCCGAGTTCGAGCAGGCCCGAGACCACGGCGCAGCCGAAATCCAGCAGGAACAGGGTCCGGTGCGGGCGATAGTAGGCGAGGAAGGCCTTCAGCATGGGGCTTTCAGGTGATCGACGGGGCATGAGGGGCCGCAGGAGGCGACGCCCGGCAGCCGGTAGCGCATACAACAGACCCGCCGTCGCCGCGCGTCGCTCGGCCCGCTCGCGTGGAAGACCTGCGCCAGCGGGCATCGCCCGACGGCGTGGCCGCGCTGCCGGCCGAGGCAGACCTCGGCCTCGGCCAGGGGCCCGGGCCTGAGATCCGCGCCGGTGCCGAGCTCGCGCAGGACGAGGTCGACGATGACGCCGGCGTTGCCCCAGACCACGCGGCGCGACAACCCCGAATGCGCGTGGCATAGCTCGACGAAGGGCCGCAGGTGGCCGTCGATCAGCGCCGCGAGGGACGGATTCGGTTCCCCCGCGTCGTCCGGGAGGAGGAAGCGTGCGAGGACCCCGCCCGCGTCGAGCTCGAACCCGACCCGTTCGAACCCGACGGGCAGCCCGCGTCCGAGGCAGAGGAGCGCGGTCACGGAAGGAATCAGGAGGGCGGCGAGGTACGATTGCGTCCAGAGGGAGACGACCGCCCGCCTGTCGGCCGACCCGTAAGGGGCTCCGAAGCCGTCGATCACCGCATCGAAGACCGCTCCGTCGCGCAGGGTCGAGAGCGGCCGCACTCCGGCTCCGCCCGGCCCCGCGGCGATCCGGCAGCCGAAGGTCGCGAGCGAGGCGGGCACCCGCGCGATGACGGCCTCGATCACGCGGCGCCCGCGGCCCGATCGGCCTCCAGGGTCCGGCCGATCGCCGCGCGCAGGCAGGCGAACGCGACGGCGTAGAAGGGGATCGCGGCCGCGAAGTAGGCGGGCCAGCCGACCTGGGCGGCAAGCGCCGGGGCGGCGACCCGCAGCGGCATCGCTGCGAAGAACGCGGCCCCGAACAGGAGCGCGTAGTCCGTCGCCGGGCGCGGACCCTGTGCCCAGCGGTAGATCATGTTGAAGACCGGTACGCCCAGGCCGCCGCCGCCGACGAAGCCGAGGATCGCCGCCGCCATCGCCAGCCCGGCCGAACCGGTCGCGCTCGCCGCGAGCATCAGGCCGCCGGAGGCGATGACGCCGAGCGCCGAAGCCGTGATGAGGCGGACTGTCCCGACCCGTCGCACGAGGCCGCCCGAGAGCGGCGCCATGACGAGGTTGACGATCGGGGCGACGCTGCCGGTCACGAGGCCGACCTGCGAGAGCGGGACGCCGAGATCGAGCAGGACGAGGTTGTTGATGCCCGACAGCACGAACATGGCGGCGAAGTAGAAGCCCAGCACCAGCACGCGCGGCGCGAGGGCGCGCAGCCTCGCGAGCGACCCTATCCTTCGTTCCGCCGACGCATCCGGGCGGCGCAGCCGCGCCTCCGGGTAGCGCAGCATCGGCAGGAGACACAGAACGTTCAGGCCGGCAACCGCGAGGACCGCGGTGCGCCAGCCGAGATCGTCGTAGTACCCGATCAGGAGACCCGCCCCCGCGATGCCGCCGAGCGATGCGCCGCAGAACTTCGCCGAGGTCACGTAGGGGCGCCGGTCGGCCGGCACCGTCTCGACCACGAGCGCTTCGAGGGCGATGTCCATGGTGGCGACACAGACGCAGGTCGCCACCGCCAGGGCGAGGAGGAGGACGAGGGCCCAGCCCTCCCCCTGGCTCAGCACCGCGAGGAGGAGGACGGTCGCGCCCTGCATCAGGATGATCCAGCCGATGCGGTGCGGCAGGCGTGGCAGGCGGAGCCTGTCGACGGCGACCGCCCAGAGAAACGTCAGGCCGACCGGCAGGTTGATGAGCTGCAGCAGGCCGATCTCGGCCAGCGCGATGCCGCGCGTCCGCAGGATCAGCGGCGCGCCGCCCGACAGGAAGCCGAGCGTCGCGCCGAAGGTGATGGAGAGGCAGAAGAACGGCACCAGGGGCCGCGCCCACGCGATCGCACGGGACGGGTGCGGGGACGCGGCGGCGCTCACGAACGGCACCGCACCCGTTCGATCGACGCGTCACGCGACGAGGCTATCCCTCCGGATCGGCCGCCCGGGCTCGCCGTGGCCGAAGGCGCCGCGGCGAGCGCATCGCGGCGGCATCTTTGGACGCGCGTTCCGATTGCCTGAATGACGCCGCCTCGATCCACCCGCCGGGAACGCCCGGCCACGCGGGCTGCCTTGAGCGCGTGCAGTTTTGAACAGGACTAAACAACTGCACGGATTGCTCTTTTGGTGGAGTTAGAACGTTGCGGCAGCGCAAGCAAGGGGGTAAGCTCGGCCGCCGCCTCGCCCCGTGAGCGGCCGCGACGGGACGCGCACGCGCGCAGACGCTCCGCTTCGCGCCCGTCTCCGAGTTCCGAGCGACCGCGCACCCATCGATCGTCTGCGATCCCGGTTTCGGTGATGCCCGTCACGCTTGGCCCACCTCACCCCGAGGCAGCGTCCCGGACCCCGCGTCGATCCAGCGCGAGCGCGCGCAGCCTGTTCTTGAAGATCTTGCCCGAATCCTCCCGCGGCAGTCCGGCGACGACGTCGATCTGCCGGGGCAGGAGCCGCCGGCCGACCGTGCCTTCGAGCCGGCGAAGGAGATCCGCCGGGTCGAGACGATGGCCGGCAGCCGGTTCGACGGCAGCGCAGACGATCTCGCCGCAGCCCGCATCCGGGATGCCGAACACGGCGCAGTCCTGCACGCCGGGGATGGCGAGGAGCGCGGCCTCGATGTCGGCGGGATAGATCTCGACGCCGTCCGAGACGATGACGTCGCGCTTCCGGTCGCGCAGGAAGAGGTAGCCGTCCGCGTCGAGCCAGCCGACATCGCCGGCGGTGACCAGACCCCGTCGCTCGACCGCCGCGCGCGCGTCGTCGCGCCCGACATAGGTGAAGTCGCGCATGGTGGCGGAGCCGGCGTAGACCTCTCCGACCGTGCCGGCCGGGAGCGGGTCGCCGTTCGCATCCAGGATCTCCAGGTCGATCCCGGGCAGCGCGCGCCCGACGGTTCCGGGCCGGCGCAGGGCCTCGGCCGCGTCGTGGAACGTGAGCAGGCCGGTCTCGGTCGAGCCGTAGTACTCGTGGATCACCGGGCCCCACCACGCGATCATCGCCGCCTTGATGGCCGCCGGGCAGGGCGCGGCCCCGTGCACGACGTGGCGGAGCGAACCCACGTCGTAGCGCGCCCTGACGGCCTCGGGCAGGCGCAGCAGGCGAACGAACATGGCCGGGACGATGTGCATGTGCGAGACCCGGTGGCGCTCGATCAGGGCCAGCATCGCCTCGGGTTCGAAGCGGGCCTGGAGGACGATGGTGGCGCCCGCCTGCAGGGCGAGCCGTCCGTAGGCGTTGGGCACCGCGTGGTACATCGGCCCGTTGATCAGCGCGGTGATCGGCCGCCCGTCGTCGAGGCCGTAGACGGCGAGCGCCCGCGGCGAGGGCTCCGAGCGGGGCCGGGCCGATCGGCGCACGCCCTTCGGCCGCCCGGTGGTGCCGGAGGTGTAGATCACGGCCGGGCGCGCGCCGGAGGCCGGCGCCGCGATGGGCGCGTGCCGGGCAAGCCAGGCATCCCAGTCCCGGACGCCGAGGGGGAGGGCTGCGTCGGGCGGGACATCGTAGGCGGCGCGGATCTCGGCCGGCGTCTCGACGACGAGGCAGGGCAGCGCGGACGCCGCCTCGGGCAGGACGGCGCCGAGCAGGTCGCGGTGGGCGACCAGGACCTTGGCCCCGCTGTCGCGCAGGATGTAGGCCGCCTCCTCCGGGCTCGCATGCCAGTTGATCGGCACGGGATAGGCGCCCGCGAGCGTGGCGCCGAGCGACGCCTCGAAGAAGGCGAAGTCGTTGCGCAGGAGAAGCGCCACGGCCTCGCCCGGGCCGACGCCGAGTTCGGAGAAGCCCCGCGCGCCCCGCGCCCCGCGCGCCCGGATGTCCGCGTGCCCGCGGCGGCGGTCGCCCGCCAGGACGAACGCCTCGGCCGCAACTTTCCCTCCGGCGACCGCCTCGGCTGCCCCCTCGTCCGCGTGATCCATCATCCGACGGTCGCCCCTGCTCGGATCGTGAAGCCCTGTCCGTCCCGAGAACCGGCAAGGACCGGCGATCCTCTCCGGAACATCGGTATCCGGTCTGGATCGGAGCCGTTTCGGCCCGGTCCCGTTCAAGAACCGGGCCGCGTCGGCTTCCGGGTGACGGCGCTGTCGCGGCGGCGGGCCGGGTCCGTACAGGGCGTGAACGGGGGTCTCGACCGCCGACCGAGACCTCACGGACGCGGCGTGCCCGGAGCGACGGGGCGGGGCTCGAACACCACCTCCTGGTCGGCCGGCCACTTCAGGCGGTAGGCGAGGCGGATGTCGCGCTGCTCGCCCGGCCGGTAGGTGTAGGTCCAGGCCAGCACGCCGCGCCGGTCGTTCGGCTGCTTCTCGGTGGGCGCTGTGGTCTCGCGCAACTGTTCCACCGTGATCGCCGTGTTCTCCGAGTAGGGCACGCGGTCGGTCACCGTGATCCGCACCGGCTCGGCGTGCAGGTTGCGCACGGTGGTCTTGAACTCGCGCAGGTCCGTCCGGCTCTGGCCGAAAACAGTCGGCTCGTTCTCGCGCCGGCGCACCGGCACGCGCACGACCTTGACGCGGTCGTCGGCGCCGAAGCCGAGATCGACCGTGTCGCCCGGCGCCGTCAGCCTGAACTGCGCGCGCCCGACGAAGGCGCCGTCGCGGTGCAGGGCGACCTCGCCGGGGAGCAGCGGCGCCTCGTCCTCCAGGGGGAAGCTCGCGCTCAGGTAGGCTGTCTGGTCGATCTCGGGCACTGCAACCACCGCGAGGCCGGGCTCGACGCGGCGGGCGGCCAGGGTGAAGGTCTTGCTCAGGCCGAGCTGCGCGACGTCGACGCGGCCGGGTACCCGGTAGCTCGCCTGATAGCTTCCCGCATCGAGCGTCGCCTCCTGCGCCACGGCGATGCGCGGCGGGGCCGGTGCGACCTTCACCGACGCGGCCCGCTCCTGCTCCGCCGCCTCGCGGGCTCGGCGCGCCTCCTCGGCTCTGTGCCGCGCTTCGTCGGGGACGGGGGCTGCCAGCGACCGGGTCCGGTTCTCGAAGGCCGGCGGCTCGTAGAACGACACCTGGAGCGGGGGCAGGTCCGGTGCGGCGCCCTCCCGGTTCAGACGCACCGTCGAGACGGACAGCTCGACATCCGTCCAGTCCTCGCCGGTCTTCTGGCTGACCTCGGCCCGCCGCACGAGGTCGAGGGCCGGCTTCCCGGGGCCTGTGTCGAGCCGGGCCTCGTAGGTCGGGCGCCAAGCGGCGCCGGCGACGCGGTAGGTGACGAGGATCTCGCCGTGCAGGGCGCCGCCCGCCGCCAGCGCGATGCTCAGGTCGCGCCGCGGAGCGCCGGGGCGCGGCGCCGGGGGACGCGCCTGCTCGGACGCCGTGATCGCCGCGTCGAGGTCGCGCTCCCGCCGGCGCAGCCCCCTCGCCTCCTCCAGGACGGCGGCCAGCCCCGAGCCGACCGCCTCCCAGGCGCCCTGCCACTGGGCCACGTCGAAGGGCCTGCCCTCGACCCCGAGCTGGTCGGGTCCCGCCTTCGCGTACCGCTCGATCATCGCCTGCTTCGCGTCGAGCGTCCGCAGGCGCGCGGTCACGCCCTCGCGCTCCTCCCGCAGCGCGTCGATCCGCGCCTGGAGCGCCGGGTCGAGGACGGGTCTCGCCTCGCCCGGCGCCGTGCGGACGTCGACCGCGCCGATCGTCAGCGCGCCGTCGGCCTGTGCCGCAACCTGGACCGAAGCCGGATCGAGGCTCGCCGGCAGGCCGCGCAGGCTCACCGTCGAGGCGCCGTCGGGCAGGTCCAGGACCGCGCGGCGCGTGACCAGCGCGGCGTCCGGGTAGACCGTCACCCGCTCGATGCGCGAGGCCGGCGCGAGGTCCGCGGCCCGTAGCGCCTGCGGCGCCGCGATGATGAGGCAGGCAAGGGGGATGCGCACGCGTGGTCTCCGGCAAGATCGTGCGGGCGTGCGTTCCGCGCCGCGGAAGATCGGCCTGCCCGCATCCTGTCTATCGAAGGTTTTGCGAGGCCCGCCGTGCGGCGACGCACCGTCGCGCACGTCGTCGAGTCGGTGGATCGCCGGGGCGAGATCCGGAATACCGGTCTTCCACCTTCCCGGCGGCGCGGATGGCGCGCCCGCTGCCGCGCGGGACGCCGCGGGCGGCGGCGGCCCCGGTCGATATCCGCGGCTCCCGGCTCGTTGAGCCGATCGTTGCCGGGTGGCCACAGGAGGCGTTTTTGCGCCCGGGAGGCCGCCGGGGGCCGCGTCGTGCCCCCGCGATATGTCTATAAAGCTCGGCTATGAGCACAGCGGTTCGCCCCTCTCACACGCCGCGCGCGGCTCTCGGTATCCTGCCGCTGGTCCTTGCGTTGGGAGGGCCCGCCGCGGCGGCGGATCTCGGCGCCCTCATGCCCAGGGCAGTGCCGAGCTTCGCCCAGGTGGATCCGGATTCCTGGATGGTGACCCTCTCGGGAAACGTCCAGTTCACGCCGCGCCATCCCGGATCGGACGACTACACCATCATCGGATATCCCGCGATCGACGTTCGCCGGGCCGGCGAACCGCGCCGCTTCTCCGCCCCGGACGACGGCTTCAGCTTCTCCCTGTACGACGATGCCGTCTTCCGGATCGGGCCGACGGTGCGCGTCGTGCCGGGGCGCTACTACGGCGACGACCGCCGCCACCTCTTCGGCTTCCGCGATGCCCGCTTCGCGGTCGAGCCCGGCCTGTTCGTGGAGTTCTACCCCTTCCCCTCGATCCGGACCCGCTTCGAGGTCCGGCAGGGCGTCTACGGCCATCACGGCACGGTCGGTTCGGTGGGCGTCGACTACATCCTGCCGGTCGAGACCCTCAAGTTCTCCATCGGTCCCCGCCTCAACGTCGGCGATGCGAGCTTCGCGCGCAAATACTTCGGCGTCTCGGTCGATGAGGCCGCCGCGAACGGTCGCGTCGGGGTCTACGATCCGGGCAGCTTCGTGTCCGCCGGCGTGCTCGGCGCGGTGACCTACACCCAGAGCGAGACGTGGGCCTACACGGGCTACGCCGGCTATTCCCGCATCCTCGGGTCCTCCGGGGACAGTCCGCTGGTCCGGCGCCCGTTCGGCACGCCGGATCAGTTCCTGTTCGGCGTGCGGGTCGACTACGCCTTCACCACGCGCGCGTGGTTCTGAGCGGCGGTGCGACGCGCTGACAGGCTCATGCGCGCCTAGA
>NZ_CAXTBY010000011.1:0-18422 GCF_964242245.1 uncultured Methylobacterium sp.
ATTCGTGCGTGCAAAAATCAGGACTTTCGCACGCGCGGCAACAGTCCGGCGTATCAAGGACTCGGCCGGTGCAAAAATCCGACACGAAACATCGGCCTGAGATGGTCGTGGCCGCACCGGTTTTGCGACCGATCGGCTGAAGGCCGACCGACGCCGACCCGCGGGCCTCCAGGTCCAGAGCTCAGCTTACCCCGATACCGCGGGCCTTCAGGCTCTCACCGATCTCG
The DNA here is from genome assembly GCF_964242245.1 of uncultured Methylobacterium sp. NCBI lineage: Bacteria > Pseudomonadati > Pseudomonadota > Alphaproteobacteria > Hyphomicrobiales > Methylobacteriaceae > Methylobacterium > uncultured Methylobacterium sp. The sequence continues at coordinate 228 of NZ_CAXTBY010000011.1, forward strand.
TCAAGCACGCCCGCGTCGTCGATCGTCGCCGGCATCGTCCAGGGCTCGTGGTCGGCGATGCGCTTCATCGTGGCGCGCAGGATTTTGCCCGAGCGCGTCTTCGGGAGCCGCGCGACGGTGAGCGCGAGCTTGAAGGCGGCCACCGGGCCGATCTCGTCGCGCACCTTGGCCACGAGTTCCCGCTCGATCTCGGCCGGGTCGCGCAGGACCTGCGCCTTGAGCACGACGAAGCCGCAGGGCGCCTCGCCCTTGAGCGCGTCGCGGATGCCGATGACCGCGCATTCGGCCACATCCGGGTGGGCGGCCAGCACCGCCTCCATGCCGCCGGTGGAGAGCCGGTGGCCGGCGACGTTGATGATGTCGTCGGTCCGGCCGAGCACCGTGACGTAGCCGTCGGCGTCGCGGATGCCGGCGTCCGAGGTGTCGTACCAGCCCGGATACGCGGCGAGGTAGCTCGCGCGCATGCGTTCGTCCGAGCCCCAGAGCGTCGGCAGGCAGCCCGGCGGCAGCGGCAGGCGGATCGCGAGGGTGCCCATCGTGCCCGCGGTGACCGGCCTGCCGCCCTCGTCGAGCACCTGCACGTCGTAGCCCGGCATCGGCACGCAGGCGCTGCCGCGCTTGACCGGGAGCAGCCCCAAGCCCACCGGGTTGCCTGCGATCGCCCAGCCGGTCTCGGTCTGCCACCAGTGGTCGATCACCGGCCGGCCGAGCACCCGCTCCGCCCAGGCGACCGAATCCGGGTCCGCCCGCTCGCCGGCGAGGAACAGGGTGCGGAAGCGCGCGAGGTCGTGGCCCGCGACGCACGCGCCCGTCGGGTCCTCCTTCTTGATCGCCCGGAGCGCGGTCGGCGCCGTGAACAGGCAGACGGCGCCGGTCTCGGCGACCACCCGCCAGAGCGCGCCGGGGTCCGGCGTGCCGACCGGCTTGCCCTCGTAGAGCACCGTGGTGCAGCCGTGCAGCAGCGGCGCGTAGACGATGTAGGAGTGCCCCACCACCCAGCCGATGTCGGAGGCGCAGAAGTAGGTCTCGCCCGGCGCCACGCCGTAGAGGTTGGTCATCGACCACGCCAGCGCGACGAGGTAGCCGCCGGTGTCGCGCACCACGCCCTTGGGCTTCCCCGTCGTGCCGGACGTGTAGAGGATGTAGAGCGGGTCGGTCGCGGCCACCGGCACGCACTCGACTGTTGCGCCCGCCGCCGCCGCGACCGCCCCGGCCCAGTCATGGTCGCGACCCGCGACGAGTCTCGCCGGGCCTTGCGGGCGCTGGAGGATCAGGCAGGCGTCGGGCTTGTGCTTTGAGGCCGCGATCGCCGCGTCGAGCAGGGGCTTGTAGGCGACCACCCGGTTCGGCTCGATGCCGCAGGAGGCGGCGAGCACCACCTTCGGCGCCGCATCCTCGATCCGCACGGCGAGTTCGTTGGCGGCGAACCCGCCGAACACCACCGAGTGGACGGCCCCGAGCCGGGTGCAGGCCAGCATCCCGAACAGGGCCTCGGGCACCATCGGCATGTAGAGTATCACCCGGTCGCCGCGCCCGACGCCGAGGCCGGCGAGCACGGCGGCAAGCGCCGTCACCGCGCCGAGCAACTCGGCGTAGCTGATACTGCGCTTGGTGCCCGTCACCGGCGAATCGTAGCGGATCGCGACCTGATCGGCCCGGCCGCCCGCGACGTGCCGGTCGACGGCGTTCCAGCACGCGTTCAGCGACGCGTCGGGGAACCATCGGCCGTAGACGCCGGCCCCCGCATCGAAGGCGCAGGTCGGCGCCCGCGTCCAGTCGACTGCCCGAGCAGCGTCCAGCCAGAACGCCTCGGGGTCGCGGGCCGCCGCCGCCTGGGCCTCGGCGTAGCGTCCGGGCGGAGGCTGGTCTGTGGATGGCAGGTCTGCGGATGGCATGGCGGCTCCTCGCTGGGGGCGGCCTCTATTACGGGCCGGCTCGATCGGACGAGCCTGGAGCATTTCCAAGCGAGGGGGTTGCCGGCTCGCGTAAAGACAATGCGACCACGCAAGGCACAGAGGGCATTTTTCGTGATCCGGGGATCATGGAAAATGCTCTGGCAGAACCGATGCACGCGCGCCGCGGGCGCGGCCCGACAAAAAACCGCGCCGCCGGTCACGGCGCGGCACATCGCGGTGTCGTTCGGAGCGGGGATGCGCTCAGTGCACCGTGTCGGCGGCCTGGAGGCGGCTGATCTCGTCCTTCAGGAGAAGCTTTCGTCGCTTCAACTCCGCGATGTGAAGGTCATCCTCCGCGGGCCGGAGGATCGCCTCGTGGATCTCGCGTTCGAGGGCTTCGTGCTTCCGGGCCAGTTGGCTGAGGTGCGTCTGCAGCGACATGAGTCGTGTCTCCTGTCATCGTTCCGACGCGGTGAGACTCGCACAAGATCGGCCGGCTGTCGAAGTCCTTTTCCGTGGGCATGACGTACGAAAGCTTGCCGCTCGGGCCGGGCTGACGCATGCTCCGGGGCAGGCAGGCGTGCGGTCTCGAAGGCGGCGATGACGGTTGAGTTGGTCCCGGATGCGCAATCCGAGCTGGACGTGGAACTGGCGCGGCTGAGGCAGGAGCACCGCGACCTCGACAGCGCCATCGACGCCCTGGAGCGCAACGTGGCGGGCGACCAGTTGCAGATCCAGCGCCTCAAGAAGCGCAAGCTGACGCTGCGCGACCGCATCTCCCATGTCGAGGATCAGATCACCCCCGACATCATCGCCTGATGGCGGTGGATGCCCTCGCGCGGCGCCTTGCCGGCATCCGTGCACCCCTGTAAGCGGCCGCATCGGGCCTCGCGCCACCCATTGCGAAGGAAGCGGGTTTGACGACGATGGTGCCGGCGCCTCCGGTCGCGATCATCATGGGCAGCCAGTCCGACTGGGCGACCATGCGGCACGCCGCCGAGACCCTCGACGCCCTCGCGCTCGCCTACGACGCGCGCATCGTCTCGGCCCACCGCACCCCGGACCGGCTCGTGGCCTTCGCCAAGGGCGCGCGGGCCGCGGGCTTCAAGGTGGTGATCGCCGGTGCGGGAGGCGCCGCGCACCTGCCCGGCATGGCCGCGTCGATGACGAGCCTGCCGGTGTTCGGCGTGCCCGTTCAGTCCAAGGCGCTGTCGGGGCAGGACAGCCTGCTCTCGATCGTGCAGATGCCGGCGGGCATCCCCGTCGGCACGCTGGCCATCGGCCCGGCCGGGGCGGTCAACGCCGCGCTGCTCGCCGCCGCCGTTCTGGCGCTCTCCGACAAGGCGCTCGCCGAACGCCTCGATGCGTGGCGCGCGGCCCAGACCGCATCCGTGGCCGAACGGCCGGAGACCACGCCCCCGTGACATCCAAGACTATCGGGCCCGGCAGCACCCTCGGCATCGTGGGCGGCGGCCAGCTCGGGCGCATGATCGCGCTGGCGGCGGCCGGTTACGGGCTCAAGGTCCACGTCTACTGCCCCGACGCCGACAGCCCGGCCTTCGACGTGGCGGCGCTCGCGACCTGCGCGGCCTACGACGACGCCGAGGCGCTCACCCGCTTCGCGCGGTCGGTCGACGTGGTCACCTACGAGTTCGAGAACATCCCGCGCGGGACCGCCGACCTGCTGGCGCGCCACGCGCCGCTCCACCCGAGCGCCGCGGCGCTCGCCACGACGCAGGACCGCCTCGCGGAGAAGGACTTCGTCAACCGGCTCGGCATTCCGACGGCGCCGTTCCGGGCGGTCGACACGCCCGACGACCTCGCCCGGGCCCTCGACGCCATCGGCCGCCCGGCGGTGCTCAAGACCCGCCGCTTCGGCTACGACGGCAAGGGCCAGCGCATCATCCGCACCGAGGCCGACTCGGACCGCAACGCGCTCTTCGCGGAGTTCGGGGGCGCCCCGCTGATCCTCGAAGGCTTCGTGGGCTTCGAGCGCGAGGTGTCCGTGGTCGCCGCGCGCGCCGCGGATGGCGGCTTTGCCGCCTACGACCTCTGCGAGAACGAGCATCGCGACCACATCCTCGCGGCAACCCGCGTTCCCGCGCCGGGCCTCAGCTCCGAGACGGCGCGGGCGGCGCTCGCCATGGCGCAGCGCATCGCCGACGCCCTCGACTACGTCGGCGTCCTGGCCGTCGAGATGTTCCTCGTGCGCGCGCCCGACGGGTCCGAGGGGCTCGTGGTCAACGAGATCGCGCCGCGGGTGCACAATTCCGGCCACTGGACCATCGAGGGCGCGCGGACCTCGCAGTTCGCCCAGCACGTCCGCGCGATCTGCGGCTGGCCCCTCGGGGATGCGTCCCGCACCGGCGGGATGCGGGTGGAGATGCGGAACCTCATCGGCGGCGAGGCCGAAGCCTGGAGCACCCTGCTCGCCGAGCCCGGCGCGCACCTCCACCTCTACGGCAAGGGCGAGGCCCGGCCCGGCCGCAAGATGGGCCACGTCACCCGGCTGATCGGCTGACGCGATCCGACATCCGGGTCCCGGAAGACACACCCGTCACTCGTCGCGCGGGCGAAACCGGCGATTTTCGCGGTCGGGTCGGCCGGGCCATACGATCGCCACATCCACCCGCTTCCACGGGTTCGTGGCCTGTTGGTGCGTCTCACGACACATCCCTGGCCCGGTCGCGTCCTGCTGGTGTCGAGGCCGTCGGCAGGCGTTCTGAGAGGCGCTCTTAAGAGGGCGTTCACCGCGATGGACGAACGTGCCGGTGTCCTCGGGCGACCGGGCCGAACGGTCCCTGACCCGGGCCGATTCGGAGCGAGGACACAGTATCGGACGCGCGGGACGGACCGTGCCGAGGGGAATGGGACGATGACGTCACAGAGCGTGCGGTTCCCGAGAGCGGCCTTCCTGGGCCTTGCCGCCGTTGCGAGCGTGGCGCTCGCCGGCTGCGAGACCGTGGGCAGCGCCGCCGGAGCGCGGCAGTACGCCGTGCTGGAGGCCGACACCACCGGCGCGACCAACGTCAACATCGCCTCGCTGACCGAGGTGGTGCAGCGCAACCCGAACGATGCGGCCGCCTACAACACCCGCGGCGCCGCCTTCGCCCGCGCGGGCCAGTTCGGCGATGCGATCAGCGACTTCACCAAGGCGGTGCAGATCGATCCGAACTCCGGCTCCGCCTACAACAACCGGGCGCTCGCCTACCGTCAGACCGGACGCAACGACGCGGCGCTGCAGGACTTCACCAAGGCGATCGAGGCGGACCCGAATTACGGCCCCGCCTACATCGGCCGCGCCAATGTGCTGCGGGCCGGCGGCGATGTCGATCGTGCGCTCGCCGACCTCAACGTCGCCATCCGCCTGATGCCGGAATCGGCGGAAGCCTACCACGCCCGCGGCCTCGTCCGGCAGAAGCAGGGCCAGGAGGCCCAGGCCATCGCCGACTTCGACGCGGCGATCGACCGCAACCCCTTCGTCAGCGCGCCCTACGCCGCCCGCGGACAGAGCCTGATCGCCACCAGCCAGTACGACAAGGCGATCGAGGACTACAACGCGGCGCTCAACGTCAACAACAAGGACGCGACGAGCTGGGCCTACCGCGGCCTCGCCTACGAGAAGTCGAACCGGCGCAAGGACGCGATGGAGAACTACCAGCGCGCCTCGACCATCGACCCGAACAACCCGATCGCCCGGCAGGGGCTCAGCCGCGTGCAGGGCGGCGTCGGTGCGCTGTTCAACTGAGGCCGGACGGACCCGTAAGCGTCGTCGGAGCGCGTGACACGCCGAGGCCGCCGGTTCAGGCGGTCGGACCGGTCCGGTACGAGACCTGCGCCCGCGCCTCGTCGAGGATCTCGGCCAGGGCGGCGTGCCAATCCTGCGTCGGTTCCCAGGCCATCGCAGCCTTGAGGCGCGACGCGTCACCGGCCGCGATCGCGATCTCCGACGGCCGCATCCGGTCCTGCGCGACGCGCACCTCGAACGGCACCCGTGACAGGCCGGTCAGGTCCGACAGGATGCTGCCGATGCTGCGTGGAAGGCCGGAACAGACGTTGAACACCGAGCCGCTCGGGATGCCATCGACGTTGTCGAGCAGATCGACGTAGGCGCGTACGACGTCGCCGATCGGCAGGAAATCCCGCCGTGCGTCGAGGTTTCCGACCTCCAGCATGGGTGGCGCCAGCCCGGCTTCGATCCGGGCGATCTGGCCCGCGAACGACGGAACGACGAAGCGCTCGTCCTGTCCGGGACCGATGTGGTTGAACAGCCGCAGGATCACGAGCCGCACGCCCGCCTTCGGCAGCACGTCGAGGAGGATCTGCTCGCCGAACCACTTCGAGCGCGCGTAGTTCCCGAGCGGCATCGGCTCGACGTCCTCGCCGACCGCGCCGCCCGTCAGGAACGCGCGCCCGTACACCTCCCCGGAACTCGCGAAGACGAGGTTCGAGCCCGCCGCGAAACGCGCCACGGCGTCGGCGAGGTTCAGGAGCCCGACGACGTTGGCGCGCCACAGCTCCGTCGGCGCATCGGCCGATTGCTGCACGGATGCCATCCCTGCGAGGTGCAGCACGTCGGTCGGCCGATACTCGGCGACGCAGGCTGACACCGCGGCCGCGTCGAGCAGGTCGATCTGTCGGAACGCCGCACCCTCGGGCGGCCCGTCGAAGCGGCCGCGGCCGATACCCACGATCCTGTCGGAAGGGCCCGCACCTGACGCCAGCGCGGCCAGGATGTGCCGCCCGACGAAGCCGGCCGCTCCGGTGACGAGGATACGCCTCACGCCGCCTCGCGGCTCAGGAGTGCGCGCCGAGGCGCTTGAGATCGGCCTCGACCATCTCCTGGATCATCGTTTCCAGGGAGATCCCGGCCTTCCAGCCGAACGCGGCCTCCGCCTTGGCCGGGTTGCCGAGCAGCACCTCGACCTCGGCCGGGCGGAACAGCTTCTCGTCGATGATCAGGTGGTCGGACGAGGCCAGCCCGACGTGTCGGAAGGCGATCTCGCACATGTCGCGCACCGTGGTGGTCCGCCCGGTTGCGATCACGAAGTCGTCCGGGCTCTCCTGCTGGAGCATCATCCACATGGCGCGGACGTAGTCCTTGGCGTGGCCCCAGTCGCGCTTGGCGTCGATGTTGCCGAGCCGTAGCTCCTTGGCGAGCCCGAGCTTGATCCGAGCGACGCCGTCGGTGACCTTGCGGGTGACGAACTCGACGCCGCGCAGGGGCGATTCGTGGTTGAACAGGATGCCGTTCGAGGCGTGCAGGTTGAAGCTCTCGCGGTAGTTGATCGTCATCCAGTGGGCGTAGAGCTTGGCCACGCCATAGGGCGAGCGCGGGTAGAACGGGGTCGCCTCGCTCTGCACCTGCTCCTGGATCAGGCCGAACATCTCGGAGGAGGAGGCTTGGTAGTAGCGCGCGTCGGGCTTCAGGGTGCGCACGCACTCGAGCAGGTTGACCGCGCCCAGGCCGGTGATCTGCCCGGTCAGCAGCGGCTGCTGCCAGGAGGCGGTGACGAAGGACTGCGCGGCGAGATTGTAGACCTCGTCCGGCTGCACCTGTTGCACGATGCGCGCGAGGCTCGACAGGTCGAGCAGGTTGCCGTCGTGCAGCGCCACGTCCTCGCCGATGCCGAGCCACTTGAGCCGGTGGTCGAAGACGCCGGCATGGCTGGAGCGGCGTACGACCCCGTGGACGGCGTAGCCCTTCTCCAAGAGCAACTGCGCGAGGTAGGCGCCGTCCTGCCCGGTGATGCCGGTGATCAACGCTCGTTTGTTGGTCATTCTCTATACTCCGTGTCTTCGACGTCGCGACGATCGCTCAGGATGGCAGGAATACGGTCCGGCTCGGCCGGCAGGCGCGGGTCGCACCCGTCATAGTCGATGTTCGATTGCATCGCATCCCGTTTCCGGAATCCCTCGGTGTGGTGCCGTCAAATCCGGGTGGATGCCCGGCGGAACGCAATGGACCCGGAATGCCCGGCAGGCTCCTGCGCCGCAAGATCAAATTCGCGCCGTGCCGATCTTCCATACCGCCACGCATGCACGGCAACATTTGTGCCTCTGCCGCGACGCCCTCTCCAACACGACCGATCGAAGCGCCCGGTGTCCCGATCCAGGGTCGATCGAAAAAGAGGCCTCGGAACGCAGTGACCGTCCAGGCTTGCGTTTGATCGGCCGTCCGCGCCGCGATCCTCGACAGGACCGCTGATCTCCCGCAGGCCGGGCGTGACCGGATGCCCCACGCCCTTGAGATCACGAGATCTCAAGGGCTGCGAAGCCCGCGACGAGGGCATCGACCTGGGCCTCGTCGTGCGCCGCCGAGAAGGCGACGCGCAGCCGGGCGGTCCCCGGCGCCACCGTCGGAGGGCGGATCGCGACGACGAGGAAGCCTGCGGCCTCCAGCGCGGCCGACAGGTCGAGGGCGGCCTCCGCTTCCCCGACGAGCACCGGGACCACCGCGCTCTGCGCCTCCGGCAGGCCCAGGCCGGCGGTGAACCGGCGCGCCAGCGCGAGCGGCCGCGCACCGCGCGCGGGCTCCGCCTCGAGGATCGCGAGGGCTTCGAGGGCCGCCGCTGCGGAGGCCGGCGGCAGGCCGGTGGTGTAGACGAAGCTGCGGGCGCGGCTCGTCAGCAGGTCGACCACCGGGCGCGACGCGCAGAGGTATCCGCCGTAGGAGCCCAGCGCCTTGGACAGGGTGCCCATCTCCAAGGGCGCCCGCGGGCCGCCCTCGACCACGCCGAGGCCGTGGGCGTCGTCGACGAGCGTCCAGGCGTCGTACGCCTCGGCGAGCCCGAGGATGTCGCCGAGGGGCGCCCGGTCGCCGTCCATGCTGAAGACCCGCTCCGTCAGGATCATCGCGCGGTGGTGCGCGTCGCGCTGCACGGCGAGCAGGCGCGCGAGGTCGCCGACGTCGTTGTGGCGGAAGGGCTGGACCACGGCCCCGGAGACCCGGGCCCCGCTCCACAGGCAGGCATGGGCGAGGTCGTCGACGAGGACGAGGTCGCCGGGTCCGACGAGGGCCGGGGTGATGCCGAGGTTGGCCAAGTATCCGCTGCCGAAGACCAGCGCGGCGTCCGCGCCCTTGTGGGCCGCGAGGCGCTCCTCCAGCTCTGCCAGCAGCGGATGGTTGCCGGTCACGAGGCGGGACCCTCCCGCCCCCGCGCCGTAGGCATCGACGGCCGCCCGCGCCGCGGCGACCACCCGCGGATCGTGGCTGAGTCCGAGATAATCGTTGCAGGAGAAGGACACGAGCCTGCGCCCGCCCCGCTCGACCGTCGCGCCGGCAGCCCGCACGGTCGGCACCAGCCGGCGGCGCAGGGCGCCCGCCTCCAGGCGGGACAGCTTGGCCTGCGCGAAGGTTTCGAGGCTCGACATCGCGCCTCAAGGCGCCGCGCCGAGGCGCGAAGTCAAGCCGCGATGCTCGAACGCCGAGTGGCGGCCCGCCCGGCGCAACCGATCCTCGGACACGTCCGCCTTGACCGGACATCCCTTTCCCCGGCATCCGGGACCGATGCGGACACGAGGCTCGACGGCACCGCACCTCTGGCGGCCCTACACGCAGATGAAGACGGCGATGCCGCCGCTGGAGGTCGTGCGCACCCACGGCGCGCGCCTCGTGCTGGCCGACGGGCGCGAACTGGTGGACGGCATCGCCTCGTGGTGGACGGCGGTGCACGGGTACAACCATCCCCACATCGCGCGGGCGGTGGCGGCGCAGGTCGAGACGATGCCGCACGTGATGTTCGGCGGCCTGACCCACGCACCCGCCGAGCGGCTGGCGCGCCGGCTGGCCGACCTGCTGCCGGGCGACCTCGATCACGTCTTCTTCACCGATTCCGGCTCGGTCGCCGTCGAGGTGGCGCTGAAGATGGCGGCGCAGCTCTGGCTCAACCGCGGCGAGACCGGACGCAGCCGCGTGCTCGCGTTCCGCGGCGGCTATCACGGCGACACGATGGGGGCGATGTCGGTCTGCGACCCGGAGGACGGCATGCACCGCCGCTTCGGCGGCTACCTCCCGTCGCAGGTCTTCTGCGACCTGCCGCGGACGCGTGCGGACATCGCCGCCCTCGACGCCGCCCTCGACCGGCACCGGAGGGAGCTTGCCGCGGTGATCGTCGAGCCCCTGGTCCAGGGCGCGGGCGGCATGCGGATGCACCCGCCCGAGGTGCTGGCGACGATCGCGCGCCTTGCCCGCCGGCACGGCCTGCCGCTGATCCTCGACGAGATCTTCACCGGCTTCGGCCGCACCGGAACGATGTTCGCCTGCGCGCAGGCGGACGTCGTGCCCGACATCCTCTGCCTGTCGAAGGCGCTGACCGGCGGCACGATGGCGCTCGCGGCCACGATCGCCACGGCCGAGGTCTTCGATGGGTTCTGGTCCGACGATCCGGGCGCCGCGCTGATGCACGGGCCGACCTTCATGGCCAACCCGCTCGCCTGCGCGGCGGCCAACGCCAGCCTCGACCTGTTCGCCGGCGAACCCCGCCTTGATCAGGCCCGCGCGATTGCAGCGTGCCTCGCGGACGGCCTGGAGCCCCTGCGCGCGCTCCCCGGCATCGCCGACGTTCGCACCCTCGGCGCGATCGGCGCCGTGCAGTTCGAGGCACCGCCGGATCTGACCGTCCTCAAGGCGCGGTTTCTGGAGCGCGGCGTCTGGGTGCGGCCCTTCGGCGACATCGTCTACCTGACGCCCGCGCTGACCATCGACCGGGGCGATCTCGACCACCTGCTCGACGCCGTCGCATCCGTGCTCCGTGAGGGCGTACCGCCGGGCGCATAGGACGCGTCGCGCCGCGCGCGATCGACGCCGCCCGCGTCGCGTGCTGCCGTCCCGCGTCGACGTTCAGCGTGGCTGCAACCGGAACGCGGTTCTGCCGTTGGACATCGGACCGAAACGGCCCGAGGGACGCGGTGCCCCCTCCCGATGCCGCCGGTATCGAGACGCTGGAGATGCACATCGTGACGAGCGAGCAGACGAGCCCCCAGGACGCCCGGCCCGTGATCCTTCTCGTCGAGGACGAGGCGCTGACCATCATGGACCTCGGCGACGTGCTGGAAGGCGGCGGCTACGAGACGGTCCAGTGCGCGTCGGCCGAGCGCGCCCTGAGCATCCTCCAGGCGCGCCCCGACATCTGCGGCCTCGTCACCGATGTGGAATTGTCGGGCAAGGTCAACGGCTTCGATCTCGCGAGCTCGGTGGCGGAGGCGCGCCCGAAGCTGCCGATCCTGATCGTCTCGGGCCGCGCCGCGCCCGATCCCGCCCGGATGCCGGCGGGCGCTCAGTTCATCTCCCGTCCGTGCAGCGGCGAGGACATCCTGGACCAGCTCCGCCGCCTGATGCCCTGCTGAGGTCCCGCATCCGGGCATCATCCGGAGCTCCGTCCGATTCCGTCATCGCAGCTTCACACGCCCGCGGCACAGCCCGTCCGGCGACGCTCCGAACCCATGAAGGTTGGGATCGTTTCCGGTCGCGGCACTTGCGGGGTAGAGGATGTCGGCGGCGGACGAGATGCCTTTTGCCGCTCCGCTCGGCGAAACCCCGGGGCTGGACGTGGGCAGGGCCAAGGACGTGTGCAGGGCCAAGCACGCCAAGAAGTCCGAGGCAGAGCGTGGCCGGAAGCGCGCAGGGTCCGTCATCGAAGGGATGGCTCCGCCGCCCCGCGATGCGCCGGTCGAAGCACCCGCAGGATCGAAGCGTCCGGGCGTCAAGGCTTCGGGCTCCAAGCCGCCGGGCGCGAAGAGCGTAGGCTGGGCGCTGGTCCAGGCCGCCCGCCTGCACCGCGCCCGCATCGGCGATCGGCTCGCGGGGCTCGACCTCTTCGCGGGCCAGGAGCAGGTGGTGCAGGTTCTCGCCGCCGCCGGCACGATGACGATGGGCGATCTCGCGGCGACCCTGCGGGTGCGTCCGCCGACCGCGTCGAAGACGATCTCCCGGCTCGCGGCCCTCGGCTTCGTCGAGCGGCGGGCCGAGGCCGGCGACGGCCGCGTGGTCCGGGTGCGCCTCACGGAGACCGGCCTCGCCAAGGCGGAGGCGATCGAGCGGATCTGGGACGACGTCGAGGCCGAGCTTCTCGCCGGCTTCGACGGCAAGGACCGGCGTCGCCTGCGCAAGCTCCTGCGCAGAGCCGCCCGCGGACTCGCCGAGGCCGGCGGCCTCACCGGCCACGACACGGAGGCCGATGCCGAGATCGAGGCCGACGACGAACCGGAGACGACGACCGCGCCGGCCTCGGATTGACGGCCTGCATCCACCGACCGGGCATCGGGTACGGCCGTAGCCCCCGCGCGGCGCGCGGCGTACGACCTCTCGCAAGGAGACGGTCTCCGCGTGCAGTCGTCGTCCCGCGTCGACGCGACCCCTGGCACGAGTTCCGCATGCGAGCGTCGGCCTGCGCTCTCGCCGTCGCGCAGGTTGGGTGCCGGATGGTCGTGCGACGGATCGATCGGGCCGGCACGGCCGTATTGACCGGGTGTCGCTTCCTTGGGCATTCAGGTCCCTGGGCATCCGGCTCCCGATCGTTCAGGGACCGGCGCTCCCGACGATGTCATGCGCCTTGAGGAGTTGCGTTTGTCGAAATCACGGGTGCGGGCGATCCTGGCGGGCGCGAGCCTCATGGTCGCCATCGGCGCGGCACCGGCGGACGCCGCCAACGTCTTCCGCTTCGCCTTCCAGGGCGACATCAAGTCCCTCGACCCGTACTCCCTCAAGGAGAGCTTCACGATCGGCATGCACGCCGCGGTCTACGAGAGCTTGATCACCCGCGACAAGGACCTGAAACTCGCGCCGCAACTGGCCGAATCCTGGGAGACCCCCGAGCCGACCCGCTGGCGCTTCCACCTGCGCAAGGGCGTCAAGTTCCACGACGGCTCGGATTTCACCGCCGACGACGTGATCTTCTCCGCGCAGCGGGTGCGTGCGACCGGCTCGAACTTCCAGACGAACGTGCCCTCGGACGCCGAGTTCGTGAAGGTCGACGACTTCACCGTCGACATGGTGCTCAAGAAGCCCAACCCGATCGCGGTGTACCAGTTCTCCGGCTGGTACATCATGTCGAAGGCCTGGGCCGAGAAGAACGGCACTGTCGCGCCGACGCCGCCGACGGCGACCTCGCCGAGCTACGCGACGCTCCACGAGAACGGCACCGGCCCGTTCGTCATCACCGAGCATCAGCCCGGCGTCCGCACGATCTTCAAGAAGTTTCCCGGTTACTGGGGCCACCTCGAGTCGAACCTCGACGAGGCGGTGTTCACCACGATCGGCAACGACGCCACCCGCGTCGCGGCTTTGCTCGGCGGCGAGGTCGACTGGATCGATCCGGTGCCGCTCCAGGACCAGAGCCGCGTCAACGGCAGCGGCAACGCGACGGTGATGACCGGGCCGGAGCTGCGCACGGTCTTCCTCGGCATGGATCAGGTGCGGGACGAGCTGAAGGATTCGAGCGTCAAGGGCAGGAACCCGTTCAAGGACGTGCGCGTGCGCGAGGCGATGTACCTCGCCATCGATGAGGACACGATCGCCAAGCGCGTCATGCGCGGACAGGCGGTGCCCTCCGCCCTGATGATCGCGCCGGCGCTGTTTCCCCTCGCCGATGCGTTCAAGCGGCCGGCCTCGGACGCGAAGAAGGCCAAGGCTCTGCTGACGGAAGCCGGCTATCCCGAAGGCTTCACCGTGGGGATGGATTGCCCGAACGACCGCTACGTCAACGACGAGGCGATCTGCCAAGCCGCGGTCTCGATGCTGGCCCGCATCGGCGTGAAGGTGAACCTCAACGCCCAGCCCAAGGCCAAGTACTTCGCCAAGGTGCTGGCGCCGGCCTACGACACCTCGTTCTACCTGCTCGGCTGGACGCCGTCCTCGCTCGATTCGCACAACATCCTCTACGAGATCGTCGGCTGCCGCACCGACCCGAAGTCCGGCCGCGGCGGGTGGAACCTCGGCGGCTACTGCAACCCGAAGATCGACGCGATCGCCGATCAGGTCGAGGGCGAGACCGATCAGGACAAGCGCAACGCCGCGATCAAGCAGGGCTTCGAGATCCTCCAGGCGGATTGGGGCGCCATCCCCCTGCACCAGCAGGCGCTGGCCTGGGGCGTGTCGAGGAAGGTCACCCTGACCCAGCGGCCGGACAACGAGTTGCTGCTGTTCTGGGTCTCGAAGCAGCCGTGAGGCGCGCGCGCGGAGGCTGACCCGATGCTCGCCTTCGTCCTCCGTCGCCTCCTGCAATCGGTCGCGGTGCTCGCCGTCGTTGGGCTGATCGCCTTCTCGATGTTCCGGTTCGCGGGCGACCCCGTGAACCAGATCGTCGGCGTCGACACGCCGGTCGCCGAGCGGGTGGAGATCCGGAAGAGCCTCGGCCTCAACGATTCGATCGCGGTGCAGGCCGCCCGCTACGCCGGCAACGTGGCGCGCGGCGACTTCGGCATCTCCTACCAGTTCCGCCAGCCCGTCTCGGCGCTGCTTGCCGAGCGCATGCCGGCAACGCTGGAACTCGCGCTCTGCGCGACGATCTTCGCGCTCTCCGTCGGCATCCTGATGGGCGTCTACTGCGCCCTTCGCCGCGACACTGTCCTGGCAAAACTGTTCCTGGCGATCTCGCTCGTCGGCGTCAGCCTGCCGACCTTCCTGATCGGCATCCTGCTGATCTTCCTGTTCTCGGTCACGCTCGGCTGGCTGCCCTCGTTCGGGCGCGGCGACACGGTGCGGCTCGGCTGGTGGACCACCGGCTTCCTCACGGTCTCGGGGCTGCGCGCCCTGATCCTGCCCGCGATCACCCTCGGGCTGTTCCAGATGACGCTGATCATGCGGCTCGTGCGCGCTGAGATGCTGGAAGTCCTGCGCGCCGATTACATCCGCTTCGCCCGGGCGCGCGGCCTGACCACCCGCTCGATCCATTTCGGTCACGCCCTGAAGAACACGCTCGTCCCCGTGATCACCATCGCCGGCCTCCAGCTCGGCTCGGTCATCGCCTTCTCGATCATCACCGAGACGGTGTTCCAGTGGCCCGGCATGGGCCTCTTGTTCGTGCAGGCGGTGCAGAACGTCGACATCCCGATCATGGCCGCCTACCTGCTGCTCGTCGCCGCGATCTTCGTGGCCATCAATCTCGCCGTCGACGTGCTCTACACGGTCGTCGATCCCCGCCTGCGGCTCTCGGCGCGCGCCGCATGAGCGCGCCCGCCGACGTCGCGGCATTCGTGCCCGGCGGCAGGCCGCCGTCGCGCTGGGCGCGGTTCCGGGACTCCGACCTCTTCGCGAGCTTCCGCCGCTCCAAGCTCGCGATCGTCGCGCTCGCCGTCACGGTCCTGCTGTTTACCGTGGCGCTCGCCGCTCCCTGGATCTCGCCGCAGAACCCCTACGACCCGGCGCAGCTCGACCTGATCAACTCCAACCTGCCGCCCATCTGGACGGCCGAGGGGCAGGCGCCGTTCGTGATCGGCACCGACGACCAGGGCCGCGACGTGCTCTCGGCCGTCTTCTACGGGCTGCGCCTGTCCTTGGTGATCGGCATCCTCGGCGTGCTGGTCTCGGGCACGCTCGGCCTCGCGCTCGGGCTGATCGCCGGCTACTTCGGCGGGCTCGTCGACACCCTCATCATGCGGGTGGCCGACGTGCAGCTCACCTTCCCGGCGATCCTGATCGCGCTGGTGGTCGACGGCGTCGCCAAGGCCGCGGCCGGCGGCGGGCTCGACACCACCGCCACCATCGGCCTGATCGTGGTCTCGATCGGTCTGTCGTTCTGGGTGCAGTACGCCCGCACCGTGCGCTCCTCGGTGATGGTCGAGAAGAACAAGGACTACGTCCAGGCCGGCCGCCTGATCGGCCTCTCGTCCCCGGTCATCATGGTGCGCCACGTCCTGCCGAACGTGCTCGGGCCCGTCTTCGTCATCGCCACGATCAACCTCGCGCTCGCGATCATCACCGAGGCGACGCTCTCGTTCCTCGGCACGGGGCTGCCCGAGACCATGCCGTCGCTGGGCACCCTGATCCGCACCGGCAACCGCTTCCTGTTCTCGGGCGAGTGGTGGATCGTCGCCTTCCCCGGCTTGGCGCTCGCCGGGCTGGTGCTGGCGATCAACCTCTTGGGGGATTGGCTGCGCGACGCGCTGAACCCGAAGCTGCAATGATGGGCGCGCGACACGCTCCGACGCCTCTTCCCTCCCCCCTCCGCGGGGGAGGGTGGCCCGCGAAGCGGGTCGGGAGAGGGGAGCGACCTCTCCGGACATGGCGCTCCCCTCACCCGACCCTCGCTCACGCGCGGGCCACCCTCTCCCGCAGGGGGGAGAGGGAAGGCGCGCGCGTGGCCCGCCGGAGATCGGCCACCCGATGACCGACCCCGTCCTCTCCGTCCGCAACCTCTCCGTCGCGTTCGACACCCGCCGCGGCCTCCTCAAGGCCATCGACGGCGTCTCCTTCGACATTGCCCGCGGTGAGATCCTGGGCGTCGTCGGCGAGTCGGGCGCGGGAAAATCCGTCACCGGCGCGGCCGTCATCGGGCTGATCGATCCGCCCGGCCGGATCAGCGGCGGTGAGATTCGGCTCGGGGCTGAGCGCATCGACAACCTGCCCCCAGACAGGATGCGGCGCATCCGCGGGCGGCGGATCGGCATGATCTTCCAGGACCCGCTGACCTCCCTCAACCCGCTCTACCGCATCGGCCGGCAGATCGTGGAGACGGTGCGGACCCACACCGATCTCTCGGCCAAGGCGGCGCGAACGCGGGCCATCGACCTGCTCGCCGAGGTCGGCATCCCGGCCCCCGAGCGGCGCATCGACGGCTACCCGCACGAGTTCTCCGGCGGCATGCGCCAGCGCGTGGTGATCGCGCTGGCGCTCGCGGCCGAGCCGGAGCTCATCATCGCCGACGAGCCGACCACGGCGCTGGACGTGTCGGTGCAGGCGCAGATCATCACCCTGCTGAAGCGCCTCGGGCGCGAACGCGGCACCGCCGTGATGCTCGTGACCCACGACATGGGCGTGATCGCCGAGGCCGCCGACCGGGTCGCGGTGATGTATTCCGGCCGGATCGCCGAGATCGGGCCGGTGCGCGCGGTGGTCGGCGACCCGCTCCACCCCTACGCCAAGGGCCTGATGGGGGCGATCCCGACGCTCACGCAGGAGACGGGGCGCCTCGTCCAGATCGCCGGCTCGATGCCGCGGCTGACTGCGATCCCGGACGGCTGCGCCTTCCATCCACGCTGCCCGAGCGTGTTCGCCCGCTGCCGGGTCGAGCGGCCCGACCCGATCCCCGTCGGCGCGCACCGCGTCGCCTGCCACCTCTACGATCGGCACGAGGCCGCCGCGTGAGCGCCGTGACGCCCTACGTCGAGGTCGAGAACCTGCGCCGGCTGTTCGACGTGTCGAAGCCCTGGCTCAACCGGGTGATCGAGCGTCAGCCGAAGCAGTGGTTGAAGGCCGTCGACGGCGTGGCCTTCACGATCAACCGCGGCGAGACCTTCGCGCTCGTCGGCGAATCGGGCTCCGGCAAGTCGACGGTGGCGCGGATGGTGGTCGGCCTGCTGCCGCCGACGAGCGGGGACGTGCGCATCACCGGCATCTCGATGACGAACCCGGCCGAGGCCGCCGCGCGCCGCCGCCTGCGCCGCCGCATCCAGATGGTGTTCCAGGACCCCTACGCCTCGATGAACCCGCGCTGGCGCGTCGGGAAGATCGTCGCGGAGCCGATCCGGGCGTTCAACCTGATCCCGGGCGATGCGGCCGTCAGTGCCCGCGTCGGCGAATTGCTGACGCTTGTTGGGCTCCATCCCGACGACGGCGTGAAGTACCCGCACGAATTCTCCGGTGGGCAGCGCCAGCGCGTGGCCATCGCCCGGGCGCTCGCCTCCGAGGCCGAGTTCCTGGTCGGCGACGAGCCGACCTCGGCGCTCGACGTCTCGGTGCAGGCCCAGATCCTCAACCTGATGCGCGACCTCCAGGACCGCCTCGGCCTGACCTACCTGTTCATCAGCCACAACCTCGCCGTGGTGCGCCACATGGCGAGCCGGATCGGCGTGATGTACCTCGGCCGCGTCGTCGAGATCGGCGGCGGGCGCGCGCTGTTCACGCACCCCAAGCACCCCTACACGCGGATGCTGCTCGACGCGGTGCCCGACATCGGCCTGACCGGACGGCAGCGTACCCCCGTGTCCGGTGAGATCCCGAACCCGATCGACCCGCCGCCGGGCTGCGCCTTCAACCCGCGCTGCCCGTTCGCCAACGACCGCTGCCGCGCCGAGGTGCCGGTGCTGACCGACGGCGTCGCGTGCCACGGCTATCAAGAGGGGCGGCTGTGATCGTCCATCG
>NZ_CAXTBY010000011.1:18522-25397 GCF_964242245.1 uncultured Methylobacterium sp.
TCCACCGAAACGGATTCCGACATCGTCGCCCTGAGCGCCGTGGCCCTATCGGCGGCCATCCAAGCGAGGACGGTCTCGTGCGTCGAGGTCATGCGCGCCTACCTCGCGCAGATCGAGCGCCTGAACCCGGCGGTCAACGCCATCGTCGCGCTCCAGGATTCCGCGTCGCTGCTCGCCCAGGCCGAGATGCGTGACGTGCAAATGGCGCGCGGCGGGAGTCTCGGTCCGCTCCACGGCTTCCCGCTGGCGGTGAAGGACCTCGACGCCGTCCGAGGCCTGCCGTTCACCCAGGGCTCGCCGATTTTTCGCGATCGGATCGCGCCCTCGGATTCGATCATGGTCGAGCGCCTGCGCCGGGGCGGCGCGATCTTCACCGGCAAGACCAACACACCGGAATTCGGCCTCGGCTCGCACAGCTTCAATCCGGTCTACGGCGCCACCGGCAACGCCTACGACCCGACGCTGTCCGCCGGCGGGTCGAGCGGCGGCGCCGCGGTGTCGGTGGCGCTGCGGATGCAGCCGGTCGCCGACGGCAGCGACCATGCCGGTTCGCTGCGCAACCCGCCGGCCTTCAACAACCTGTTCGGCCTGCGCACCAGCTACGGCCGCATCCCGATCGAGGCGCGGGACGTGTTCACGCCGAGCCTCGCCGTCTCGGGCTGCATCGGCCGCTCGCCCGCCGACATCGGCCTGATGCTGTCGGTGCAGGCGGGCGCCGACCCGCGCGTCCCGTTCTCGGTCCCGCAGGACCCGACCGTCTTCGCCGGCGACCTCGCGCGCGATTTTTCCGGCACGCGCATCGCCTGGCTCGGCGATCTCGGCGGCCACCTGCCGTTCGAGCCGGGCATCCTCGACCTGGGCGAGGCGGCGCTCGGCGCGTTCGAGGCGGTCGGTTGCCGGATCGAGCACGCGCGGCCCGCCTTCGACATGGAGCGGGTCTGGCGCGACTGGCTGACGCTGCGCGCCTGGATGACGGCTGGCAACCTGCGGCCGCTCTACGAGGACCCGGCGCACCGCGCCCTGCTCAAGCCCGAGGCGGCCTGGGAGGTCGAGCGCGGCTTGGCGCTCACGGCCGATCAGGTCACGGCCGCCCAGGAGGGCCGCACCGCGTGGTACGAGGCGGTGCGCCGCTTCATGGAGACCTACGCGTTCCTGGTGATGCCGAGCGCCCAGGTCTTCCCGTTCGCGATCGACCTGCGCTGGCCCAACCGGGTCGGCGGGCGGGACATGGACACCTATCACCGCTGGATGGAGGTGGTGATCCCGGTGACGATGAGCGGCCTGCCGGCGCTGAACGTCCCGGCCGGGTTCGGCCCGGCCGGCCTGCCGACCGGCATCCAGATCGTCGGACGCAATCAAGGCGAGCTGGGCTGCCTTCAGCTCGGAGCCGCCTACGACGCCGCCACGAACTGGGTCTCGCGGCGCAGGCCGCCGGCGCTCGGGGTCGAGCCCGGGGCATCGGGCGCCCGCGACGACCTGTAGCCCCGGCGATGTTTGCTTGAGGAAACTGCGAAGAATCCGAAGGCTTGCGGCAGGGGCGGTGAGGACGAGCGCGCGGAAACGGCCCTCGGTGATGAAGCGACCGTCTGGGTTCGGGAGCGAGGCTTAGGGCCGATCACCAGCGCAAAACAGAGCCACCCCGGCCGCGATCTTCTCGACAGGTAGGCAGGCGTCGGGGTAATCGGCGAGGATCGCTGCCCATGGCATGGCGGGTTGCTCGGCCTCGTCGGGTGCCTGGACGATGGCCACGCCCCCATGCTCCTTGATGGCCGAACCTTCCGCGCCGTCAGCGCCGTAACCGCCGAGTACGATGCCAAGCACATGGTCGCCGTAGACTTCGGCCGCCGAGATGAACAGCGGACCCGCGGCAGGTCGGGTGTGGTGAACCTTGGCTCCGTGATCCAGGTGAATACGCCCGCGGTCGAGGTACGTATGCCTATCGGGAGGAGCGACGTAGACGTGCCCGGCCTCGACGGGCTCGCCATCCTCGCCATGCGAGACGGGCAGATTGCCCCCCATGCCGAGGATGGCCGGCAGGATGCTGGGATTTGGCCCGACGTGAGAAACGATAAGCACCGAGGCCGCACAGGTTGCCGGCAACGCCGCGATGATCCGTCGGAGAGGGCTGAGGCCGCCGGCAGATACCGCGATGATGATGATGGGACCCATATGCCCTTCAACCGTGACAGTGGGGCAATGTTCAGTGCCGAACGCCAAAGGTTGGAGCGGTTGCCGGATACCGCCGTTGAAATACAATATACACTCCTCGGGGCCGGCGATTATGCGCATCCGGTCACCGGAAACGGTTCGACCGGCCATCCTGGCATCCTGTTAGGATCGGCGTCCGGGCGGCTTTGCGGGCGTCGGGCCGATGCGCGGGGATTTTGCCCCCATCTCTCTCGCGCATCGGGCTTTTGCGGGATCGGGCACTGCGAGCGTGCCCGCATCCCCGATGCCTCGACCCCGCGGCGATGCCGGAGGACGACGATGCCAAGCCACTTCTGCATCGATCCGCACGACCCGTACGCCCAGGCGGAAGTCCTGGTCGAGTTCGAGACAACCGCCGGCGGGGTCAGGCTGATCTCGGCGCGCGATGCTGCGGACGACGACATCCTCTCCGATCTGGAGGACGTGCAGCGCCATGCGCTCGAAAGCGAGATCCTCGACGATTACCGGCATGACATGCCATCGCGCGACGGTCCCCTCCACCAAGGTCCGATCATGGACCAACAGGAAGTAGGACGAGCATGAACGCCCAGAACAACGGTTCGCAGGCCCTGCACGACGGTCGCGCGGACGGCATCCCCGACGCAGTTAAGGCCGGCGCGGACACGATGCGCGACAAGAGCATCTGGCCGATGCCCAACGGGCTGGAGGCGGCCGCGCGTCAGGCGCGAGAGGCCACGGAGCAGTTCAGTCGCGCCCTCGGCTTCTCCGGGGAGGAAGGCGAACGGCTCGCGCTCCAGTCGAAGAAGAACATGGAAGCGGTGAAGCAGTGCCGCTCCGTGCTTACGCAGGCGTTCCAGGCCTCGTCGCAGAGCTGGATGGAGATGGTCCAGGGCCAATGGAAGCGGAACTTCGATGGCATGGAACGCCTGATGCACGCCAAGTCCGTCCATGAGTTCGGCGCGATCCAGGGCGAACTCGTGCGGGAAAACCTGGAGCACATCCTCAAGGACAGCCGCTCCATTGCGGAGGGTTCGATGCAGGCAGCGGACGAGGCTGGGAAGTCGCTCTCCGCCATGACGGGCCAAAGCACCGACGAAGCGGCGTGAGACGGGACCGGCCTCAGCCCCGCCTGCGGTCCGAGGCCGGGTCGTCGCCGGAGTTGGCATCCAGACCAATCGGACGAACGGCATCGGCGAAGGTCGCCCGTTTCTTGTTCGCAGACTCACGCGGCCATGCGCCGTTGCATCGAATTTCGATGTCGATCGCGGTCACTGCCCTGCTGACCGGCATCGGCCTGTCGTGCGTCCTGGCGAATGTTTTCGACGGGCATCCGATCGTCTTCTACCGGATCTCGATGAGCCCGGCTCATTGGGATCCGGCCCCCGCGACTGCGGGACGGCGGTGGTCGGCCGGACCTCATGGGTCATGACCCATGAGACTTGGTATTCGCGCTGCCATTACCAGATGTCGCAGGACTGCGACCGGAGAGCGACCGACATGGCCGTGGTTGCAGGATATCCCGACGCCGTCTCGGCGGATTACGCCGCGGACGCCGAGCGTGCGGCGACGGAGGCGGGCATGGCGCTCGATGAATACGAACCCGTGCTCAAGGGGGAAGCCATTGCGGCGTTCGTTCCGCGCGGCGACCGCGAAAGTGCCGCGGCGTATGGACTGCGGGCTGCGGGCGAGATCCTCGTCCGTTACCTCATGGAGGACGCGTAGAAGATGCCCTGATCCCGGATCTCGGTGAACCCGACTCCTTGGGGTCCGGCCCCGCGACTGCGGGGGGGCGATGGTCGGCCGGACCTCATGGGTCACGACCCGTGCGACTTGATACGAGACGTTCGCGCCTGGATCAGCGCTTCGCGGTCGTCTGAAGCGTCACGTCGAGATGGACCGGGTTGTGCAGGGTGTTCGCCACCGGGGACCACAGCACCGCATGCTTGACGAGGCCATCGAGCACTTTTCGCGATGCGTCCGCATCCAGCCTCACCGAGACGCGTATGGCCTCGAACCCGATGGTCTTCGGATGGAGGTCACCCGTTCCCCAGGCCGCCGTGGTGTTGATGTCGGCCTCGACGTTGAGTTCCAGCGCCCGGATCGGGATGCCCTGTGCCAGGGCGTTGGCGTGGATGCCGATGGAGAGGCACGAGCCGAAGGCGGCCAGCAAGGCTTCCGAGGCGTTCGGCGCGGTGGTCTCGCCAAGGAGGCCCTCGGGCTCGTCCTCCATCACGGGCTGCGGCGGGAGGTCCCGGATGTAGTTGAGCTGGCGCAGGCGGCCCTGTGCGACCGTGCGGCATCGCAGGGTGCGGACGGCGGCCGGGTCGGACTTCCCCTCGGCGATGACGGCCTGAAGCTGACGCCCGTCGACGGTATCCGGAAGGGAAGATCCGTTCTTGATCGGAGGTAGTGCCATGCATTTTTCCTTCATCGCAGGTATCCGGCGCCAAATTCTCAATCCATGAAAATATTTCCGCCTTGATGATTGTCGCGCGTTGAGTATAGGCTTTCCGTCGAGGAAGTCGGCATTCAAAGCCGACGAGGGGAGGTGCAAAAACGGATGGCGGGTCGCGGATGCTTGACTGGGACGACCTGAGGTTCTTCCTGGCGCTTGCCAGACACGGTACCCTGTCCGCAGCCGCCAAGGTCCTTCACGTCTCGCAATCGACCGTCGGGCGACGCCTGACCTCGTTGGAGGCGACCCTTGCGGTGCGGCTGCTCAACCGCACCCCGGATGGCTACGTGCCGACCTTGGCCGGTGTCGACGTGCGCGAGAAGGCCGAACGGCTCGAGGCGGAGGCGCTGGCGCTCGAACGCGACGTCAGCGGTCGCGACGCCCGTTTGAGGGGTCTGGTCCGCGTCACCTGCGCCGAGACGATGGCCGCTCATATCCTGGCCCCGAGCTTCGCCCGCCTCCACGCGATGCATCCCGACGTGATGATCGAGCTCATCCCCAACTCGCGGGAACTCAGCCTGTCGATGCGCGAGGCGGACATCTCGGTGCGGTTGAGACAGCCGGAACAGCACGACCTCGTCCTGCGACGCATCGGCGGCATCGCCTTCGGGCTCTACGCAACGGCGGCGTACCTGCGCGATCACGGCGCGATGGATTTCGAAGACGGCTGCTCGGGGCATCGCCTCATCACCCAGCTCGACGACACGCAGGAGATGACGCAATCGGCGTGGCTGACCGAGACGGCATCACGCGCGACGGTGGTGCTGCAGACCAGCAGCCACGAGGCCGCCGTGCTCGCCGCGGCCAACGGCGGCGGTCTGGCATGCTTGGCACGCTTCCGGGCAGATGCGGAAGCGCGATTGATCCGACTCCCGGTGCCGGTCGCGCCGCCCAGCGCCGACGTTCTGCTTCTCGTCCACAAGGACAACCGCGACACGCCGCGGATACGGGTGGTGCTCACCCACATCACGGAATGCATCCACGAGCTCGGACCGATGCTTCAGCCCAGAGACGCGGGCGAACAGGGCAATCGAGCCTCAGCCGGGCGATCCATTCGACGAGACCCATCCAACACCCGAGCGTAGGTCAGCGATGGCCCAGGTCCCGCAGGTTTCGCGCCGTTGGCTGATGATTGTCCGGCACTATGGCAAGCAGCGCGAGCTGGGGCCTTGGCGCTGCCGTGGTCTCACTCGCCGACGCACGGCGGAACCGAGACGAAGCCCGGCGCCCTATCTCCGAGGGCCGCGATCCGATCGCGGAGAGGCAGAGGCCCGATCCGGCGACGGTCAAGGCCGTGACCTTCGGCGCCTTCGTGGACCAGCTTGTCCCGGAGCTCGCCGAGGGGTTCCGGAACGACGAGCACATCCTCCGGCACCAGCCAGTCACGCCCCTCCAGCCACGCGCGCATCCGGGCCGCGCGCACGAGGAAGGCGACGCCGCGGGGGGAGGCTCTCCAGCCCGTCGCGCACGAGGGAGATCGCGGGCTTGGACAGCCACACCAACACGGGCTTGCGGGCCCATGCCCTCGGCGACCGCGGCCGCGATGCGGTTCTCGAGGCCCGAGCCGTCCCTCATCGAGAGCGGCGGCTGCTTGTCGGAGGCGCAGATGCGCAGGCTCGAGGAGTCGGCGGGGGGGTGGCGGCGGCCTTGCCCGGCTCCGACTGGATCGCCTGAGCCTCGGAACCCTGGGCGGATGCCGGGCCGGCCGCCAGGGCGGCGAGCGCCAGGAGGGCCGCGGCGGAACTGGCCGCGAGGGCGCGTGCGCGGAGGCGCGACATGGGCGTCTTTCCCTGACGATCGTTATGTTTCTTGGCGATACGTTTCTTTGCGGGGCTTCGAGAGCAGGGTGCGCGGTGCATGGCGTGCCTGCTGCCCGGTCGAGGGTATAGACGATGCCGTTGCGATCGGAATGGGTGAGAAGCTTGCGCATCTTCCCGTCCTTGTCCTTCCGCTCGGACAGCATCATCACGTTGACGCCGGCGTAGTCCCACGCGTCTTGGGGCGTCTTCTGGTAGCTGAACTTGTCGAGG
The DNA here is from genome assembly GCF_964242245.1 of uncultured Methylobacterium sp. Taxonomy (NCBI): domain Bacteria; kingdom Pseudomonadati; phylum Pseudomonadota; class Alphaproteobacteria; order Hyphomicrobiales; family Methylobacteriaceae; genus Methylobacterium; species uncultured Methylobacterium sp. Next base: position 25,177 of record NZ_CAXTBY010000011.1, read on the forward strand.
GCTTGCGTGCATCGTGCTCGTCGCGTCGTCAGGATCGGTGCTCTCCCAGGATGGCCGGGGACGCATCGCCGCGCTCTACCCACAGGATTGCCGACGCGACCTGACGGGGACAGACCTCGAGCATTATCCCGGCGCCGGCATGCTCTGGTGTCGCCGACCGGACGGCGTACCGCAGAAGGCAGCCGCGGCTTGGCTCATCGGCACGCCCACGCTCGTCATGC
>NZ_CAXTBY010000011.1:25497-65098 GCF_964242245.1 uncultured Methylobacterium sp.
GTACCGCAGAAGGCAGCCGCGGCTTGGCTCATCGGCACGCCCACGCTCGTCATGCTGATTCCAGATCGCGGGCCGCAACTACGCCTTCGTGCCCGACAGCCTACGCCTCGGCACCGAGCCGGAGGCGCGGCGGCTGCATATCACCGACGATTGCGCTCTCCTGCGCCTCACCGAGCCGGCCGACGCGCCCCCGCAACCGGTCCCGGCGCGCCCCGCCGAGCCTACCCATGGGCGACGTGACGCTGCCGGTCACGATGGTCTCGCCGGCCGGCCACCAGAACTATCGCGGCCAGAGCAGCCGCGAGGCCCGTGCCATCAGGCGCATCGACCCGCCGAGCGAAGACGCCATCCGACGTGCACGCCACGATTGCAACGACGGCTACGGCGGGTCAGGCTCCGGGCTCTTCGACGAGGCCGGTGATCTCCTGGCAATGCAGAGCGCCTCCCTCTCGATGAACCAGCGTCACGTTTGCGATACCGAGTTCCATTACGGCTCAGCCCTTCTGGTCGAAGGCCGATTGCTAGAAGCTTTGCAGGCCGAAGCTCGCTAGAGCCGCGCCCAATCGCGTTGCAATCGGGCGCAGCTCTCAGTCTTTGTTTTAACGCGCTCTCTTACGCCGGACCGGCGTCCACTTCGGCGGAGAGCACTCTGGCTAAAGCCGAAAATCCTCGCCGAGGTAGAGGCGCCGCGCGTCGGCGTTGGCGACGATCTCGTCGGGCGTGCCCTCGGTGAGGATGCGACCGGAATGGGCGATGTAGGCGCGGTCGATCAGGCCCAGCGTCTCGCGCACGTTGTGGTCGGTGATGAGCACGCCGATGCCGCGGCTCTTCAGGTGCTTGACGAGGTCCTGGATGTCGCCGACCGCGATCGGGTCGATGCCGGCGAACGGCTCGTCGAGCAGCATGAAGGTCGGCGAGGAGGCGAGCGCCCGGGCGATCTCGCAGCGCCGCCGCTCGCCGCCGGACAGCGCGATCGCGGGCGCCTTGCGCAGGCGCGCGATGTCGAACTCCTCCAGCAGCGCATCGAGTTTTCTCGCACGCGCTTTCCTGTCCGGCTCTGCGACTTCCAGCACCGCGCGGATGTTGTCCTCGACGGTCAGCCCGCGGAAGATCGAGGCCTCCTGCGGCAGGTAGCCGATGCCGAGGCGGGCCCGCTGGTACATCGGCAGGTGGGTGATGGCTAAGCCGTCCAGCGTGATGTGGCCGCGGTCGGCGGCGACCAGCCCGGTGATCATGTAGAAGATCGTGGTCTTGCCGGCCCCGTTCGGCCCGAGCAGGCCCACCGCCTCGCCGGTCCGCACGGTTAGCCCCGCCTCGTGCACCACGGTGCGCGCGCCGTAACTCTTGCGCAGGCCGCGGACGCTGAGGATGCCGGGGCCGCCCTCGACGGCGAGCGGCGCGGCGACCGCGGCGGCCTCGCGCGCGCGCCCGAAGATCCGGCCGAGCCACGCGGCGCGCGGGCGCATCGCCCGGGGCGGCTCGGCCCGGTTCGGGGACAAGGCCTGTCGACCGCAAGGAAAGCCGATCGAACCGCTCAATTGGCCTGGGCCCGCGTCTTTCCCGCCTCGGCCGCGGGAAGCGCCGGCTTGGGGGCCGGCTTGTCTCCGGTCTTATCGACAGTTTTGGCGAGGTTCGGCGGCGGGCAGCCCTTGGCCTTGCCGTCCTTGGCGTCGGACTTCTCGCCCGGCACGAACAGCGCCGAGACGCGCCCGCCCGGCACCGGGTCCATGTTCGCGCGGCCGGAATTCATGTCGTAGACGAGGCGCTGCCCGCGGGTGACGTTCTGGCACTGGCTCAGCACCACGTTGCCGGTGAGCACGATGCGCTTGGCGCCCTGATCGAACACCGCGTTGTCGCCGGTGGCGACCTGATCCTTCTGCACCACGGTCACGGGTCCGGCGCATTCCACCTTCTGGATGCCGTTCTCGCCCAGACTCGCCGCATCCTTGGGCTTCTCGTCCGCAGCGTCCGCGGCCGGGTCGGCCTTGGCATCCTTGTCGGCCTTGTCCTTGCCGCGCTTGTAGTGGACCGTCATGGTCGAGCAGCGGATGGTGCTGTCGCCCTGCACGGCGACGACGTTGCCGGAAAAGATCGCCTTGTTCTCGCGGTCGAACACGTCGAGGCGGTCGGCGTCGATCTTGATCGGCTCCTTGCCGCCGCCGAGGGAGCCGAGCGGCGAGGCCGCATCCTTCCTGGCGGTTGCCGCGGCCGCCGGCTTCTCGGCGCGGGCGGGCGGGGCCGAGAGCAGCCCCACGGTCGCGAGCGCGCAGACGAGACGCGTCGAGAATCCCCCGAGCGCCCTCATGGCTGGCCGTCCGCGGGCTCGGCCGCCGAGGTCAGGATACGCAGGAGTGCCTTGTCGGCCGGGATCGTGTCGGCGGCGACCGCGGGCGCCTGATCCTTCTTGTCCTTGGCCGCCTTGTCCGCGCCGTGGAACACGGTGTGGACGTTGCCGATGAAGGAGATGACGCGCCCGTTCTCGATCACGTCGAGCCCGTCGGCGACCACCTGCCCGGTCGGGAGGTTCACGGTGACGGCTTCCTTCGAGGTCACGCTGCCGGTCTTGAAGTCGACGGCCGCCGACTGGAGCAGCGCCTCCTCGCCCTTGTCGGTCCAGATCCGGATGTCGCGCTTGAGGTCGAGGGCCTCGCGGGTGGTGTCGAACAGGCCGCTGGCGGCCTCGAGCCGCGCGAGGCCGCCCTTCTCGTCGGTAGCGATGTGGCCGCGCATCGCTTCGAGCTCGATCAGGCTCGGCCGGCGCATGTCCTGGAGGGCGGCGGTGGCGGTGACCTCGTAGCCGCGGTCGCCCTTGCGGAAGCCGGAGAGCTTCGGGTTCTCCATCCGCACCTTGGTGCCCGCGAGCGTCACCGGGCCGACACTGAGGCCGGGCACGACCGTCCCGAACGGGTTGAGCAGCCAGCCCGCGAGCACCAGGACCGCGGCGCCAGCCGCCGCCGGCAGGACGCGGCGCAGGGTCCGCACCTGCGCGCTGTGGCGGTGGGCGCGGGCGTGCGCGCGGGTCCGGCGCAGGTTCACGGGTGCGGGCAGCCCCCCTTGCGCAGGGCCGTTCACCTCGATCGCGTCGACCACCTGCATGACGATTCCGATGCGACGCCGTACGCGTCTTCGCGTCCGCGAGACGTTGGGTTCCGGCGCGCGCACCGCACCGGCCTCGGGCGGGGTGCGCCCGGCCGATGGCGAAGTTATGGCTCAAGTGTTTCGGAATGTTCAACCATCGCGTGCGCCCGACGGACCGGTGGACGACGATGCCGCGGCGGCGTTGTGCGGTTGCACACGCAGCGCGTGCCTCAGGTATGGGCGAAGATGTCGGTGTCGGGCCAGCCGCCGAGGTCGAGCCGGGCGCGGGTCGGCAGGAAGTCGAAGCAGGCCTGCGCCAGATCGGCGCGGCCCTCGCGGGCGAGCATCCCGTTCAGGCGGTCGCGGGCGGCGTGGAGGTGGAGCACGTCGGAGGCCGCGTAGTCGACCTGCGCCGGGCTCAGTGATTCGGCGCCCCAGTCCGAGGATTGCTGTTGCTTGGAGAGATCGACGCCCACGAGTTCGCGGACCACGTCCTTGAGCCCGTGCCGGTCGGTGTAGGTGCGGGCGAGCTTCGAGGCGATCTTGGTGCAGTAGACCGGCGCCGGCATCACGCTGAGCGCGCGGTACAGCACCGCGAGGTCGAAGCGGGCGAAGTGGAAGATCTTCTGTATCCCGGAATCCGCCAGGACGCGCGCGAGAGTCTCGGGCCGCGGCCCGTCGCGAAGGATCTGGACCACGTCGGCCGTGCCGTCGCCCTTCGAGACCTGCACCACGCAGAGCCGGTCCCGGTGCGGGTTGAGGCCGAGCGTCTCGGTGTCGACGGCGATTGCCGCGCCCGCCGCGTAGCCCTCGGGCAGGTCGCCGCGGTGGACGCGGATGGTCGGCGGGCTCGGCATGGATCGTCCGTCGTCGGGGGATTTCGGCGGGTACCATCGGGCCTCGCGTCCGGCAAGCCGATCGCGGGCGCGCGATCCCGCGGCACCGGCGCGCGAGCCTCGACCGCCCGGCGGACCCATCCTCGCCACCGCAGGGATGCGCCGCCCCGCCGCAGGAGCTCGCCTGGCCGTGGCGACGCCCTGGCACACGCCTTGCCCCGTCGGCGGACCCGGCCTTGAACGCGCAGGAGGCCGGCCTCGCGGGAGGTGTCCTTCTGATGTCGAGCACGGTTCACCCAGAATCCGAGACCGTCGGCCCCGTGCCCCTCGGCCCCGCGACGGCCCCCGTGAGCACCGTCAACCCGGTTGCCCTCGGCCTGCTCGGCCTCCAGCACGTGCTGGTGATGTACGCGGGCGCGGTTGCGGTGCCGCTGATCGTCGGGCGCGCCCTCAAGCTGCCGCCGGAGCAGGTCGCGATGCTGGTGAGCGCCGACCTGTTCGCGGGCGGCCTCGCGACGCTCGTCCAGAGCTGGGGCCTGCCCGGCATCGGCGTGCGCATGCCGGTGATGATGGGCGTCACCTTCGCCGCCGTCACGCCGATGATCGCGATGGGCACCAGCCCGGAGGTCGGGCTGACGGGCATCTACGGCGCGGTGATCGCCGCCGGCCTGTTCGCCCTGCTGGTGGCCCCCCTGGTCGGGCGGCTGCTGCCCCTGTTCCCGCCGGTCGTCACCGGCACGATCATCCTGGTGATCGGCGTGTCGCTGATGCGGGTGGGGGTGAACTGGGCTGCGGGCGGCGTCGGCAACCCGGATTACGGCGCGCCGGTCTTCCTCGGCATCGCGGCCTTCGTACTCTGCGTGATCCTCGCGATCACGCGCTACGGGGTCGGCTTCGTCTCCTCGGCCTCGGTGCTCATCGGCATCGTCGTCGGGATGGTGGTGGCCGGCTTCTTCGGCTTGGTCGACCTCGGCCGCGTCGCGACCGCCCCCTGGTTCGACGTGGTGCGGCCGTTCGCGTTCGGCTGGCCGACCTTCGATCCCGTCTCGATCCTGACGCTGTGCATCGTCATGGTGGTGGTGATGATCGAGTCGACCGGCATGTTCCTGGCGCTCGCCGAGATCACCGAGGACCCCGTCGGCGAGGCGCGGCTGACGCGGGGCCTGCGCGGGGACGGCCTCGGCACCATCATCGGGGGCGTATTCAACACCTTCCCCTACACCTCGTTCTCGCAGAACATCGGCCTCGTCGGCGTCACCGGCGTGCGCTCGCGCTACGTCGCGGTGGTCGGCGGCGTGATCATGCTCGGGCTTGGGCTGATCCCGAAGCTCGCGGTCCTGGTCGAAGCGGTGCCGCAATGCGTGCTCGGCGGTGCCGGACTGGTGATGTTCGGCATGGTCGGCGCCACCGGCGCCCGCATCCTCGGCGCGGTGGATTTTGCCGGCAACCGCAACAACCTGTTCGTGGTCGCGGTCTCGGTCGGGTTCGGCATGATTCCGCTGGTCGCCCCGACCTTCTTCCGGCAGATGCCGCACGCCCTGCACCCGCTGCTCGAATCCGGCATCCTGCTCGCGGCGATCTCGGCGGTGCTGCTCAACCTGTTCTTCAACGGGCTCGGCAGCACGGCGGAGGCGCGCGACGCGGCCATTCGGCAGGCCGCCGCCGCCGACGCGCACTGAACCCCGCCCGGACCCGGAGATAGAGGAGACGACGATGACCCTGACCGCGTCGCGCTACGGCAAGGCCCGCGTGCGGGTGATGCGGCTGACCCGCGAGGGCGACCACCACACGCCGCGCGAACTCGCCCTCACCGTCCTGATGAAGGGGGCCTTCGACGCCGCCTGGACGGCCGGCGACAACCGCGCCTGCATCGCCACCGACAGCGTGAAGAACATCGTCAACGTCACCGCAGCCAAGAACCCGTCGCTGGACAAGGAGGCCTTCGTGGAGGCCGTCGCGGCCGTGTTCCTGGACACCTACCCGCAGGTGGAGGAGGTTACGGTCGAGGGGCGCGAGACGCGATGGCTGCGCCAGTCCTTCGGCGGCGCGCCGCACGGCCACACCTTCACCCTGGACGGCAACGGCACCGGCTACGTCCGGCTCGCGGCGGGCCGGAACGGGTCGGTACTGCAATCGGGCGTGCGCGGCTTCACCGTGATGAAGACGACGCAGTCGGGCTGGGTCGACTTCGTCGACGACGCCTACCGGACGCTCCCCGACACCACCGACCGCATCGCGGCCACCAGCATGGACGCGACCTGGACCTGGACGCGGGCGCCGGCCGACTACGCAACGGCCAACGCGGGGGTGCTCGACCACCTGCTCACGGTGTTCGGCACCACCTACAGCCACGGGGTGCAGGACAGCATGTACCGGATGGGCGAGGCGGTGCTGGCCGCGATCCCTGAGATCGCCGAGATCGGCTTCGCGATGCCCAACAAGCACTACATCCCGATCAACTTGGCGCCCTTCGGCCTGGACAATCCCGGCACGGTGTTCCTGCCGACCGACGAGCCGCACGGGCAGATCGAGGCGACGATCAGCCGGGCGGAGCGCTGAGCGGGGACGCAGTCCTGTTGGCTGCCGCCGCGCGAAGGCCGGCGGTTGCCCGACGGACAGCCGACCGGTGCCGTTCCCGATCCCGTTGGGGCGCGAAGCGTTTCCGGACCTGTGCCGTGACAGGCTTCCTCGCGATGAACCGCTGACGACTGCGCCGGGGAGCCCCCTTAGCCGCGAGCCGAGCGGTGCTTGAGCCGCGCCCGAGCGCGCTGTCGAGCGCGGCTCCAAGTCGTTGTTGCGTCACGCTCTTCCATCGAACCAGCGTCCGCTTCGGCAAAGAACGCCCTGGCGATCGAAGTCAGACGCTTGGTACCGTCCGCTTCCAATCCCAGGTGCACGCCTCCACTTCGCCGACCATGTCCCGAGAGCGGACGGTCGTTCATCTAAGCGTCGAACCCGAAAGCCGGCGCGTCGATCGCCGAGGCACGCAGGGCTTCGAGATCGGCGGTGGCGCCGAAGAGACCCCAGTTGCTCTCGGCGATCTCGTGGATGACGACGTAGACCGGGACACGCGTCCCCCCGCCCAGGTGACGGCCCAGGATCGCGGTGGCCCCTTCGATCAGGCTGCGCTTGGCGTCCGCGTCGAGCCCGCCCGCGATGACGTAGACCTGAAGGCTGACGACCTTCGCGGTGGCCGGCCGCTCGCCCATGAACACCGCCTCGGCCGCGTAGGCGTTGAAGTAGGTCCACACGGTACTCTTCACGAAGGGCGATTTCGGCAGCGCCTCGCAGGTGAGGCCGAGCTCGGTCAACGCAGCCGCGACCTGCTGCCGGGCCGACGCGTCGAAGGTGCCTTCGGGCGCGTGGACGATCATCTTGGGCATGAGGCTATCTCGGTCGGCGAGGGGGTGGGGCCCGCGGCGTGGTCGATCAGATCGTCTGGCCGCCCGACACCTCGATGCGCTGGCCGTTGACCCAGCGGTTGTCGGGCCCGAGCAGGCTCGCCACCATTGGTCCGATGTCGTCGGGCAGGCCGACGCGGCCGAGCGCGGTCATCTCGGCGAACTGCCTGTTCAGGTCGGGCATGTCGCGCACGGCGCCGCCCAGGAAGTCCGTCTCGATCGCGCCGGGCGCGACGGTGTTCGCGGTGATGCCCCGAAGCCCAAGCTCCTTGGCCATGTACACGGTCAGGATCTCGACCGCGCTCTTGGCCGCCGCGTAAGCGGAGAAGCCGGGGAAGGACACGCGCGTCAGCCCCGACGAAAAGTTGATGATGCGGCCGCCGTCCGTGAGCGTCGGCAGCAGGGCTTGCGTCAGGAAGAACACGCCCTTGACGTGGGTGTCGAACAACACGTCGAACTGCGCCTCGGTCGTTTCGACGAGGCTCGCCATCTCGCCCTGGCCGGCGTTGTTGACGAGGTGGTCGAAGGTGGCGCGGTCCCACGTCGCGCCGAGCGCCGCACGCACGTGCTCCACGAAGGACGGGAAGGTTGACACCCGCGTGACGTCGAGTTGCAGCGCGACGGCCTTGCGGCCGAGCGCCTCGATCTCGGCGACGACGCCTCGCGCGTCATCGGCGCCGTGGCGATAGGTGAGGATCACGTCCCCGCCGTGGCGGGCGATGCTGATCGCGGTGTTGCGGCCGAGGCCGCGGCTGGCGCCGGTGACGAGCGAGAGGGTGGTCATCGATAGGGTCCCGGTGTCGGTGGTTCGATGACCCGGCTGTGCCCGATGCGCGCCGACCGGTGTTGCCCGATCGTCGCCCGTTCTTGCCCATTCCTCCAGGAGCGATTGCCGAGCCGCGGAGCGCGTCCTAGGAAACCGGCATGACCGGGATGCTGCTCGACGCCGCGCGCCGCTACGCGCAAGCCCATGCCGACCGGAACGGCATCGCCCGGACGCCGGTCCCCGGGCTGACGATCGTCCGCGAGACCAGGCCGGGAGCCTTGCACTATGCGATCTCCAGGCCGCTGGTGGCGCTCGTCCTGCAAGGCGCCAAGCGCGTGAGCCTGGGCGCCAGCACCTTCGACTTCGGGGCGGGCGCGTCGCTGCTGATCACCGCCGACGTGCCCACCGTGAGCCAGATCACGCGCGCGACGCTGGGAACGCCCTACCTCTCGCTCGTCGTCGAGCTGGACCCTGCGGTGATCGCGGACCTAGTGATCGAGATCGGTCCCAGCCCCTTCGCCGCGGGCATGCCGGTCCGCGTCGATCCCACCGAGGGCGAGGTCGCGGACGCCGCCCTCCGGCTCATGCGCCTGCTCGACCGGCCGCGGTCCTTCCCCGTCCTGCACGGCCAGCTCGTGCGTGAGCTGCACTACTGGCTGCTCTCGGGCCGGCACGGCGGCGCCATCCGAACGCTCGGCGTCGCCGACAGCCACGCGCAGCGCATCGCCCGCGCCGTCGCGATCATCCGCACCGATTTCGCGCAGCCGCTGCGAGTCGAGGGGCTGGCGCAGGCGGCCGGGATGAGCCCGTCCGCGTTCCACCACCATTTCCGCAGCGTGACGTCGCTGACGCCGCTTCGCTTCCAGAAGCAGCTCCGTCTGATCGAGGCACGGCGCATGATGCTGGCGGATGGTGCGGCGATCGGCAGCGCCGCCCATGGCGTCGGCTACGAGAGCGTCTCCCAGTTCACGCGGGAATACGGCCGGATGTTCGGGATACCGCCGGGACGCGACATGCGCGCGGTGAAGCAACGCATGCAGGCGGCAGCGTAGGCTCTCGATGCCGGCGGCTGTCACGGGTCTCCGACCGTCCGCTTCCCTATGCATCGGTTCAAACGCGGACGATCGGCAAACCATGCGTTACCGACCTTCGCGATGGCTGCCGAGCGTCGATCCTCGGCAAGCGCGGTATCCGCGCCAACGCCGTGCTGCCCGGCCCGATCTGGACGCCGCTGATCCCCGCGACGATGGACACCGAACAGGTGGAAACGTTCGGCTCGAGGACGCCCGCGGGCCGCCCCGGCCAGCCGGCCGGACTCGCGCCCGCCTACGTGATGCTGGCCTCCGACGAGGCGAGCTACGTCAACGGCGCGATGCTGGCGGTGACCGGCGGCATGGTCGCGATCTGACGCATCGCGGACCGCGGCCGGCTCCGGCGACCGGCCTTGACGGTGGCGCCGGGCCGGGCCACCCCCGCCTCCGCCTCGCCGCTGCTCAAGGACCGCATGGCCCCGACGACCCACCTCGCCCTGATCAACGTCTTCATCGGCGACATCCAGGGCGGGCTCGGCCCCTTCCTCGGCACGTGGCTCGCGCAGGCCGGGTCGTGGAGCCCGGCCCGCGTCGGCCTCGTCACCACGCTGGTCGGCTTCGGCACGCTGCTGCTCAGCGGCCCCTTCGGCGCGCTCGTCGATCGGCTCGGGCGTCCGCGTCTGCTGATCGCGTCGGCCTGCGCCGCGATCCTGGCCGGCACCCTGCTGCTGCTGCCGGCCCGCGCCTTCGGCTTCGTGTTCATCGCGCAGTTGCTGGCCGCGGCCGGCGGCACGCTGCTGGTGCCCGCGGTGACGGCCCTCACCCTCGGGATCGTCGGGAAGGACAGGTTCCCGCGCCAGCAGGGCCGCAACCAAGCCTTCAACCACCTCGGCATCCTCGCGGCGGCCGGCGCCATCACCCTCGGCACGGAGCGGTTCGGGCCGGCGATCGCGTTCTGGGTGCTGGGCCTCATGGCGGTGCTGGCGATCGTCGCGACGCTGACGACCCCGCGCGACGCCTGGAACGGGCGTCGCGCGGTGGGCTGGAAGGAGGACGACGGCGATCCGCCGCGTGCCGGCATCCGCGGCGTGCTCGGAGACCGCAGGCTGCTGGTGCTGGCCGCCGCGCTGGCCCTGTTCAACCTCGGCAGCGGCGGCATGCTCTCGCTGCTCGGCCAGAAGCTCGTGGCGAGCGCCGTCAGCGCCACGCACTGGACGGCGATCTACGTCATGGTGGCGCAGCTCGTGATGGTGCCGGTGGCGCTGTTTGCCGGCTCGCTCGCCGACCGGCGCGGACGGCGCAAGCTCCTGCTCGTGGCCTTCGCGGTGCTGCCCCTGCGCGCCGCGCTCTCGGGCTTCATCGACGATCCCACTTGGCTGATCGCGGCCGAGATCCTCGACGGCGTCGCCTCGGGCATCGTCGGCGTCGCGGTGCCGGTGGTGGTGGCCGACCTGACCTGGGGGTCCGGCCGCACCCAGACGGCGCTCGGCACCGTCAACGCCGTGCAGGGGATCGGCGGCGCCCTCTCGGCGTGGTACGGCGGCCTCGCCTACGCCCTGCTGGGCTGGACGGGCGCGTTCCTGGCGCTCGGCGCTCCGGCGCTCGCCGCGTTGGCCCTGGTGATCTGGCTCGACGCGACGCCGGAGCCCGGCCGGCGCTCGCGCCGCCGCGAGCGGCAGCGCGCGGCGCAAGGAGCCTGATCCCCCGGCAACCCCGCCGGAACCGGGCGATTGCGTCCGGGTTCAAGCGCGCGCAAGAGGAGCGCGGCCCGGGGGAGCCGGCTCGGGAAGGACGGCACAGACGATGCGCGACGATGCCACCGGACGCACGCTGACCGCGCATGAATCGCGGGAAACGCCCTGGCTCAGCGTGGTGTTCGGCTACGGCCCGATGCTGCCCTTCGTCGCCGGGGCGGCGGCCGCGTGGTGGTGGCGCGGGACCTGGGACGAGCTGATCCTGCTCGCCACCATCCTCTACGGCGCCGCAATCCTGCTGTTCTTCTCGGGCGTGCGCCGCGGCCTCAGCTTCCGCACCGAGGGCGGGCCCACCCTCGTGCAGATCGCGACCATGCTGGCCCTGTTCGGCCTTGGGCTGGCCGCGCTCCTCACGGTGGTGATCCTCGGCAACCGGGTGATCGCGCTCGACCTCCTGATCGCCGGCTTCGTCGCGGTGGCGGTGCTCGATCCGATCGCCGCGCGCCGGGGCGAGGCGCCGCTGTTCTTCGCGCGGCTCCGCCCGCTCCAGATCCCGATCGCGGTGCTGAGCTTGGCCGCGCTCCTCGTCCTGAAGCTGATGGCGCCGTACTGACGGCACGCCCTTTCCGGACGCCCGGAGCCTCGTCGAGCGACGGGCTGACGGCCTGCGTAATGACAGCGCCCCGCGCTTCGACGGGGCGACAGGTTTTGCCTGACCGAAGCGCAGGTCCCCTCTCCCGTTCGGGAGAGGGACAGGGTGAGGGATGAGAACGCACCGGAGAGGTCACGCCCCTCACCCCAGCCCTCTCCCCCTGGGAGAAGGGGCCGCGCAGCGCCCCGCGCGATCCGTCGGGTACTGTCGCGGAGACGATCTGAGAAACCGCAGGTCTCAGGAGCCGCGAGAGACCCCGTGCTTGCCGCTGCCCCCGCCCCTGCGATAGAGCCCGGCCACCCCGATCCCGCGCGACGAAACGAAACCCCATGTCCAAGGCCGAACCGACGAAGGCCGACCTGAAGGCGCGCCTGCCGCGCGGCTTCGTCGACCGCCGCGCCGACGAGATCGCGGCGCAAGGACGGATGCTCGACACGATCCGGCGCACGTTCGAGCTCTACGGCTTCGAGGCGTTGGAGACCCCGTTCGTCGAGTACACCGAGGCGCTGGGCAAGTTCCTGCCCGACCTCGACCGGCCGAACGAAGGCGTGTTCTCGTTCCAGGACGACGACGCGGCGTGGCTCAGCTTGCGCTACGACCTCACTGCGCCGCTGGCGCGCCACGTCGCCGAGAACTTCGACGCGATCCCAAAGCCCTACCGCAGTTTTCGCAGCGGGTACGTCTTCAGGAACGAGAAGCCGGGGCCGGGCCGCTTCCGCCAGTTCATGCAGTTCGATGCCGACATCGTCGGGGCGGGCTCGGTGGCGGCGGACGCCGAGGCCTGCATGCTGATGGCCGACACGCTGGATCGGCTCGGGCTCGCCGGTCAGTACGTGATCAAGGTCAACAACCGGAAGGTGCTGGACGGGGTCATGGAGGCGATCGGACTCGCCGGGCCTGAGAAGGCCGGGCAGCGGCTGACCGTGCTGCGGGCGATCGACAAGCTCGACCGGTTGGGGCTCGAAGGCGTGCGCCAGTTGCTCGGCGCCGGCCGCAAGGACGAGAGTGGCGACGTCACCAAGGGCGCCGGGCTCGACGATGCGCAGATCGTGGAACTGATGCATGTCGTCGGGCCATCGACCCGTCACATGACGCGCATCGACGATCGGTTGGCCGCCACGGCGATCGGGGATGACGAGATCGTCGAAGACGGTCGGATGGTCGTGCTGAACGACCTCGTCCTCAACGAGTGGGAGCCGATCCTGCGCGACAGCGCCACCGGCAGCGCGGGCCTCGAAGAACTTCGTCAGATCGCGGAACTGGTGAGGGCCGCCGGCTATGGCACCAAGCGCATCCGCATCGACCCGTCCGTCGTCCGCGGCCTCGAATACTACACCGGCCCGGTCTACGAGGCCGAGCTGACCTTCCCCGTGACCAACGAGGACGGCCAGACCGTGCGCTTCGGGTCGGTGGCCGGCGGCGGGCGCTACGACGGGCTCGTCGGGCGGTTCCGCGCCGAGCCGGTGCCCGCGACCGGTTTTTCCATCGGCGTCTCGCGGCTGTTCTCGGCGCTGCAACTGACGCAGAGCCCGCTGGTCGCGGCCGCGCCGACGCCCGGCCCCGTCGTCGTGCTCGTCCTCGACCGCGAGAACATCGCCGACTACCAGAAACTCGTCGCGACCTTGCGCGCGGAAAACATCCGGGCCGAACTCTACCTCGGCGGCGCCGGGATGAAGGCGCAGATGAAGTACGCCGACCGCCGCCGGGCGCCGGTGGCGATCATCCAGGGCTCGAACGAGCGCGCGGCCGGCGAGGTCCAGATCAAGGACCTGATCGCCGGCGCGGAGGCCGCCCAGGGCATCGCCAGCAACGCGGAGTGGAAGGCAGCGCGGCCGGCGCAAGTCTCGTGTCCGGAAGGCGAGATGGTGGTGCGGGTGCGCGAGGTGCTGGCGCTGCATTTCCCGCAGCCGGAGACCGCGTAGCTCCGCGCGTCCGCACTCGAAGACGTGGACGCGCAGTGCCATCGCGCATCGACATCGGAGAAGGCGCAGGTCCCCTCTCCCGTTCGGGAGAGGGACAGGGTGAGGGATGAGAACGCACCGGAGAGGTCACGCCCCTCACCCCAGCCCTCTCCCTGGGAGAGGGAGCCAGGTCGCGGCTCGCGCGATCCTTCCGGCACCGCCGCCGCGAGGCGGATGAAGCCGCAAGCCTGCAGGAAAAGCGGGCACCACGCCCTGCATCCCGATGCGTTCGACGCATCGGGATGCGGCCCCTGCAACGGGGGGGGGGCGGCGGTCGTCCGCCGGACCTCACATGGGTCATGCCCCATGAGACTTGATACAAGCCCCTGCGGTTGCTCGCCCCGCCTGCGCAATCATGCCCGTCGCGCGCCGTCGCCAAGGCCCGCTCCGCTTGATACAGACCGGGCCGAGGAAGGATGTCATGACGCGACCGGAGGCAGGTGAGGGGGGAACGGACGCGGCGGCGCAGGGGCGGCTCCTCGCGCACTTGGCGCAGGGCGGCTACGTCGCGGTCGCGCCGCCGGTGCTCCAGCCGGTGGAGCCGTTCCTGGAACTCTCCGGCGAGGACATCCGCCGGCGCATCTTCGTCACGCAGGATGCCGGCGGCGCGGAGCTGTGCCTGCGGCCGGAATTCACGATCCCCGTCTGCCGCCTGCACCGGGCGCGCGCCGACGGGCACGCGGCCGATTACAGCTACTGCGGCCCGGTGTTCCGGCTGGCGGCCGATGAGCCGGACGAGTTCGTGCAGGCCGGCATCGAATCGATCGGCCGCACCGACACGCCGGCCGCCGACGCCGAGGTGCTGGGCTTGGCGCTCGAAGGGCTGGCCCTGTTCGGGCACGACGCCCCGGCCGTTCGGATCGGCGACATGGGCCTGACGGTGGCGCTGCTCGACGGGCTCGGCGTGCCGCCGGCCGCCAAGCGCCGGACGCTGCGGGCGCTCGCCGCCGGCCGCTCGCTGGACGGCATCACCAACGCGCGCCAACCCGAGGACCCGCACGCGGGCCTGCTCGCAGCGATCCAGGGCCAGGACCCGCGCGGCGTGCGCGCCTTCGTCGAGGACGTGCTGGCGATCGCCGGCATCTCGGCGGTGGGCGGGCGCAGCGCCGGCGAGATCGCCGAGCGGTTCCTGGCCAAGGCCGCGGCCCAGGCCAACGGCGGCGCCGGTCTCAACGCCGAGAACCGCGTGATCGTCGACCGCTACCGGGCGGTCGGCGGCGATCCGGACGCGGCCGCCCGCGACCTGCGCGGGCTCGTGGCCGACGCGAACGTGCGCCACGACGCGCTCGCGGCGGCGCTCGACCTGTTCGAGGAGCGCAACGGCTTCATCGCCGCCCGCGGGCTGCCGCTGGAGCGCTTCCGGTTCGCGGGAGGCTTCGCGCGCAACCTCGACTACTATACCGGCTTCATCTTCGAGGTGATGCGAGGGGGGGGCACGCCCGGCCCGGTGCTGGTCGGCGGCGGGCGCTACGACGGGCTGCTGACCCATCTCGGCAGCCCCGTGCCGCTGCCGGCGGTCGGCTGCACCTTCTGGGTCGACCGCGTGACGGGGGCCGCCCGATGAGCGAACCCGTGGCGGACACGCCCCTCGTCCTCGCCGTGCCCTCCAAGGGGCGGCTGCAGGAGAACGCGAACGCCTTCTTCGCCCGCGCCGGGTTGACGCTCGCGCAAGGGTCGGGCGCGCGCGACTACCGCGGGCGGCTCGTGGGGGTGGACCACGTCGAGGTGCGCTACCTCTCGGCCTCCGAGATCGCGAGCCAGTTGGCCTCGGGCGCGGCCCATCTCGGCGTCACCGGCGAAGATTTGATCCGCGAGACCCTGCCCGACGCCCGCGGCCAGGTCGAGCTGCTGACGCCGCTCGGCTTCGGCCACGCCACGGTGGTGGTGGCCGTGCCGCAGGCCTGGATCGACGTCCGTGCGATGAGCGACCTCGACGAGGTCGCCGCCGAGATGCGCGCCCGCCGCGGGCGGCGGCTGCGAATCGCCACCAAGTACGTCAACCTCACCCGGCGCTTCTTCGCCGAGAAGGGCGTGGCCGACTACCGCATCGTCGAGAGCCTGGGCGCCACCGAGGGGGCGCCGGCGGCGGGCTCGGCCGAGATCGTGGTCGACATCACCACCACCGGAGCAACGCTCGCCGCCAACGCCCTGAAGATCCTCGACGACGGCGTCATCCTGCGCTCGGAGGCCAACCTCGTGGCCTCCCTCACGGCCCCCTGGAGGGAGGCCCAGCGCGCGGCCTTCCGCGCCGTGCTCGGCCGGATCGCCGCCGAGGAGCGGGCGCGCACCACCCGCGAGGTCCGCGCGGCGATGCCGGCCTCCGGCACCATCGATCTCGCGACGATCGCCGGCCTGCACGAGGCCGAGCTGCCCTACGGCGCCCCGCGCGGGATCGACGGCGAGATCGTGCTGCGCTGTCCCGTCGATGCCGTGTTCGACCTCGCCGACGTCCTGGTCCGGGCCGGCGCGCAGGCCGTCACCGTGCGCCGCATCGACTACGCCTTCGCGGCCGAAAACCCCCTGGCGGAGCGGCTGCTGGCGCGGGTGTAGGGCGCTTTAGAAGAAACTACGCCTGCGCCTGGACGACACCCGCCGGGAGACGAATCATGTGTGCAAGGGCCCGATCAGGCCGACCGACGTGAGGACGACGGCATCGTCATGGACACGGCGGTGGGGTCTTGCGAGATCGCCAGCCAGATCCCTGAAGGCGTTCAGCAAGCCCTCCGTGATTTTGGCATGATCAAGAAGACGTTGCCGAAGATAGCAAAATAACGCGTTTGGATTGAGGGTCTGCCCTTATGGTGGCAGGAACTCAGTCCTGCCGAGTTTGGTGCATGTGTCACCTTGGGTGTGCCGCCGTCGACGTCCGGCAACCGGCTGATGCCGTTCCAGGCCGCGGTGCAGGGACGGTCGGGTCAGGTGCGGGAGGGCTGGCTGCAGGCCGTAGAGGCCATCATCGAGCGGCAGCAGCGTGGGCCTGCGCAAGGCCACGAGGCATGCCTCGTCCTGGCGGCTCAAGACCGTCGAGCGGGGCTCTTCCGGTCCCATCCGGGCCTCTGCCGCGGTCTCGCCCCTGCGCCGCTTCCGCACCGTCGTCGGGCCGGCGCCGCAGCGCCGGGCCGGCGCTTCCCGTCGCCGGGAGCGCGCGACGGACTGCCGTCGGTTGCAGCCGCTGCCGGTGAAGACCCTGACCCGGAGCGCATCCCTCCCGGCATGGCCGTCAACCGGGCCACCACGCCACGGGATCAAACAACCCTAGGTGCCACGTCGCGTCGCGCGGCTTCCGAGGTCCGAGGCCGCCTCAACGTGGGCAGCCGTTTGCCCGCTCGAAGGCCTGGATCTCCGCCACCGCCGCACGCTGGCGTGCCGACAACGGCACGTCCTCGACCGCGTCGTAGGTGCAGCCGGCGTTGCCGAAGGCGCTGATCGCGCGGGGCGTCCGGAAGCAGTAGCCGCCCTGCTTGTAGATCGCGTTGCGCTGGTACCACGCCTCGGCACAGTCCTGGGCCGAGGCCGGGGCGATGTGCATGAGGATGACGGCCCCGAGAACCACCGCTGTTCGCACCATGACCTGCCCCTGCTAAATTCGGTCGGTCCGACCCGACGCCCCCATCCTTGAGGTGTGTGCCTGGAACTGATGTCAGTACGTCCAGCGTTGCGCCTTCGACACGAGGAAGTCGCGAAAGGCCTGGACGCGGGCGACCGAGCGCATTTCCTCGGCGTAGACGAGGTAGCTCTCCAGCGTCGGCATGTCACTCTCACGCAGCACCTGGACAAGGTGGGCGTCGCCGTCGACGGCATAGTCCGGCAGGATGCCGATGCCGACGCCGGTCTCCATCGCGCGCTGGAGGGCGCCGATGTTGTTGACGGTGAAGTGGACTGGCCGGCGCTCGCGGCCCTCGCGTCCGACATCGGCGAGCCAGTGGGCGGCCAGCAGGTAGGATGGCTCGTTGCCGCCGAAGGAGACGAGGCGGTGGTCGTCGAGGTCGTTCACGCTCTTCGGCTCGCCGAAGCGCTTGATGTAATCCTGGCTGGCGAAGGCGTGGTAGTGGACGGTGAAGAGCCGGCGCTGGATCAGGTCGGGCTGAGCCGGGCGGCGCATGCGGATCGCGACGTCGGCCTCGCGCATGGCGAGGTCGAGTTCCTCGTTGGTCAGGACCAGCTCGATGCGCACGTCCGGGTAGAGGTCGAGGAACTCGGCGACGCGCTGGGCGAGCCACGCGGTGCCCAGGCCCACCGTGGTCGTCACCTTGAGGTCGCCGGACGGGCGCTCGCTGGTCTCGACGAGGCGGGCCTTGGTGTTCTCCAGGCGCAGCTTCATGTCGCGCGCGGCCCGGAACAGCAGGTCGCCTTGCTCGGTGAGGATCAGGCCGCGGGCGTGGCGGTGGAACAGCGGCGCCTTGAGTTCGCGCTCCAGGGCACTGATCTGGCGGCTCACCGCCGATTGGCTGAGCCCGATGTCGTCGCCGGCCCGGGTGAAGCTGCCGGCCTCCGCCACGTTGAGGAAGATCCGGATCTTGTCCCAATCCACGGCGAGACTCCCTCACGCACACGCTCGCGCCATCCTTCATGCCACCCGGCAAGACGGCGCTGGCCGGTGCTCACGATCCGTCGTTCGATCGCGGTGCACGTCGCGCGATGTCGAAGGCGACGAGCCTGCGTCGGTCCTGCGCTCATCGCGCGCCACTCATGCGGTGCAGGCATGGTGAGACGCAAGGCGCCCGGCGAAGAAAGTGTTGACAGATCGGCGGTACGGGCCGCGCTTCCTCGTCCGCATCGTTCCGGTCCGCCGGCCCCGCCCGCGAGCGCGGCCGGATTTATTCGGCGGCGGCACGGGCCGGGCTCTCGCCGATCTCCAGGTTGGCGAGGTACTTCTCCGCCTCCAGCGCCGCCATGCAGCCCATGCCGGCCGCGGTGATCGCCTGCCGGTAGACGTCGTCGGTGACGTCGCCCGCCGCGAACACGCCGGGGATCTCGGTCTCCGCGGTGCCGGGCCGGACGCTGAGATAGCCGCCGTGGCGCATCGCGAGCTGGCCCGCGAAGATTTCGGTGGCCGGCTTGTGCCCGATCGCGACGAAGACCCCGTCGACCGGCACCTCGCTCGAAGCACCCGTCCGGGTGTCCCTGAGGCGCAGGTGCGTGACGCCGGGCGCCGGCTTCGTCACGCCGCAGATCTCCTCGATCTCCTGGTTCCACAGCACCTCGACGTTCGGGTGCTTGAACAGGCGCTCCTGGAGGATCCGCTCGGCGCGGAACGCATCGCGGCGATGGATCACCGTGACCTTCGCAGCCAAGTTGGCGAGGTAGAGGGCCTCCTCCACCGCGGTGTTGCCGCCGCCGACGACGGCCACCGGCTTGCCGCGGAAGAAGAACCCGTCGCAGGTGGCGCAGGCCGAGACGCCGCCGCCCTGGAACTTCGCCTCGGACGGAATGCCGAGCCACTTCGCCTGGGCGCCGGTGGCGATGATCAGCGCGTCGCAGGAATAGGTCTCGCCCGAGTCGGCCTCCAGCCGGAAGGGGCGCGCCTTGAGGTCGACCTTCGTGATGTACTCGGACAGGATCGTCGTGCCGACGTGCTCGGCCTGGAGCCGCATCTGTTCCATCAGCCAGGGCCCCTGGATGCTCTCGGCGAAGCCCGGATAGTTCTCGACATCAGTGGTGATCATCAACTGGCCGCCGGGCTGGAAGCCGGAGATCAGCAGCGGCTTCACCATGGCGCGCGCGGCGTAGACCGCGGCCGTGTAGCCGGCCGGGCCCGAGCCGACGATCAGCAGCTTGGCATGGGTGTGGGCCATCGCGTCCTCACTCCTTCGCGGGTTCGCCCGCGCGCATCGACCGGAAGGCCGCGTAGGCCCGGGCGAGCGCCTGGGCGATCACCGGGGTCGCGTCGATCGGGGGATAGGCCAGCACTTCCAAACGCCCGGTGAAGGGCCGCAGCGCTCCCGCCATCGCCAGCCCGGCGAACATCCGCCGATGCCGGATATAGGTACGCGGCAGGTCGAACAGCAGGACCGGCGCCCCGGTGCTCACCGCCTCGCTGACCATGTTGGCGGAATCGGAGGTGACGACGACGGCGTCGGCTTGGGCCAACATCGCGACGTAGGGGTTGTCGCCGACGCCGTCCCAGAGGAAGCCGCCGGTCTCGGCCACCAGCGCCTTGACCGCGTCGCGGAGCGGATCGGGGGTACGCCGCGAGACGGTCACCATCAGCCGGCAGCCGGTGCGGGCGAGCTTGTGCAGGTCGTCCACCAAGCGAACCATGTCGAGCTTGCGGTAGCTCAGGTGCCGGCTGTCGCCGCCGATCAGCACCGCCACCCGCGGGCCCGCCAGCGCCGCGAGGCGCGGATCGGGCCGGGCGCGGGCGGCCGCCAGCCGCCCGGCGGTGACGAGGTGGGGCGCCGTCAGCGTCGTGAAGACGCCGGGGCCGCGCAGGTCGTCGTAGTCCGGCACCCAGATGAAGTCGGCGCTGTCGTGGCCGGTCCGCGGGTCCTTGAGGAAGGCAGTGAAGGTGCGCGGCGCGGCACGGCGCATCGCGCGCAGGTAGGGCACCGAGCGGCGGCCGGAGGCGATCAGGAGGTCGGGGTAGGGGCCGGCGAGCGCGCCGCGGCTGGTGTAGGGGCCCTCGCGGGGGTCGATCGGTCCCCACGGCGCGGTCCAGCCGAACGGCCCCCGGGCCGGCACGCGCCGGACCTCGAAGGGCAGGCCCAGGGTCTCGGCGATCCCGACGCACTGGTTCTCGTCGCCGGCCTTGCCGTCGGTGACGATCCAGGCCCGGGCGTCGGACAGGGGCGGGCGGGCCGCAACGGACGGCATCTCCAGGGGCCCGCTCACGTCAGTCGACGGGCAGGTTGCGGCGCAGCCAAGCCGCATAGATGTCGGCGATGGCCGTGACCCGGCGGCGCTCCGAGGCCGGGTCGTACCACGCCCCGCCGAGGCTCGCGGGCGTCGCCGTGAGCTGCGGGTGCCGGCCGAGCACCGCGCCGTCGCGGGCCACGAGAAGGGCCTCGCCGTCGAGGTAATCGTTCTGCGTGCCGCCACTGAGACCGGAGCGACCGCCGCCGCTCTCGCCGCCTGCGTAGGGACGCAGGGAGAAGCCGCGGATCAGCACCACGAGGCTCAAGGCGCGGCCACCGATCCGATCGCCGAACCGGCTGCGCAGCGCGGTGGTGAGGTCGGCCCGCAACGCCTCGGCCTGGGCCCCCGCACCGAGGGCGACGAGCGGGCGCACGTCGACGCGCACGTCGGCGAGGCGCTCACCCCTCAGGCTCGGGAAATCCTGCTTCGGGAAGTCCTGCGCCCCCGCGGGCGCGGCGAGGCCCAGGGCGCCGAGGAGGGCGGCGACCCAGCGTGCGGCGGTCACGCCTCAGGACCCGTACCGGACGCCGACCACCTCGTAGGACTTGCCGCCGCCCGGCGTCGTGACCTCGACGGTGTCGCCGACGCCCTTGCCGATCAGCGCGCGGGCGATCGGCGAGGTGATCGAGACCCGGCCCGAATGCACGTCGGCCTCGGGCTCGCCGACGATCTGGTAGGTCTTCTCCTCCTCGGTATCGTCGTCGACGAGCTTCACGGTCGCGCCGAACTTGATCTTGTCGCCCGAGAGCTTGGCCACGTCGATGATCTCGGCGCGCGAGATCATGCTTTCGAGTTCGAGCACGCGGCCCTCGTTGTGGGACTGCGCCTCCTTGGCGGCGTGGTACTCGGCGTTCTCGGACAGGTCGCCGTGGGCGCGCGCCTCGGCGATCGCGGCGACGATGCGCTGGCGCTCCACCTGCTGACGGTGCTTCAGCTCCTCCTCCATGGCTGCGAAGCCGCGGATCGTGATCGGAACCTTGTCAATCGCCATCGTCTCACGCCAATGAAGAGGCCCGGCCGGGAGCGGTGCCGCTCCCTCCGGGCCGGATTGATAGGCTTTCAAAGCCCTACGCGCCGCCGGCACGAAACGTGCTCGCCGCTCACGTGGCTCAGGCCGCGAAGTAATCCTGCAAAGGGCGGACCTGAAGGTCGCCTTCGAGGTAGGCCTTGATCCCCTCGGTCGCCGCCATCGCGCCGGCCAGAGTGGTGTAGTACGGCACTTTATGCAAGAGGGCCGCCCGGCGCAGCGAGCGTGAGTCGGACAGCGCGCCCGCCCCCTCGGTGGTGTTGAGGACGAGCTGGATATCGCCGTTCTTGATCGAATCGACCACGTGGGGCCGCCCCTCCAGCACCTTGTTGACGCGCTCGCAGGCGACCCCGTTCTCCACCAGGAAGCGCTGCGTGCCCCCCGTCGCCAGGATCGCGAAGCCGAGTTCCGACAGGAGCCGGATCGAGGGAAGGATGCGGGCCTTGTCGCCGTCGCGCACCGACACGAACACGGTGCCGGAGCGCGGCACCTTCGTGCCGGAGCCGAGCTGGCTCTTGGCAAACGCCACGCCGAAGCCGGCGTCGAGCCCGATCACCTCGCCGGTGGAGCGCATCTCGGGTCCGAGCAGCACGTCGACGCCGGGGAAGCGCGCGAACGGGAACACCGCCTCCTTGACCGCGATGTGGGCGAGCGCCTTCCGCTTCAGCCCGAAGGACGCCAGCGGCTCGCCGGCCATCACGCGGGCGGCGATCTTGGCGATCGGCTCGCCGATCACCTTGGCCACGAACGGCACGGTGCGCGACGCGCGCGGGTTCACCTCCAGCACGTAGATCGCGCCGTCCTTAATCGCGTACTGCACGTTCATCAGGCCGCCCACGCCGAGGGCGAGCGCCATCGCCTTCGTCTGGCGTTCCAGTTCGGCAATGACCTCCGGCGAGAGCGAGCGCGGGGGCAGCGAGCAGGCCGAATCGCCGGAATGGATGCCGGCCTCCTCGATGTGCTCCATGATGCCGGCGATGAAGACGTCGCGGCCATCGCAGACCGCGTCCACGTCGATCTCGACGGCGTCCGACAGGTAGCGGTCGAACAGCAGCGGGTTCTTGCCCAGCACCGTGTTGATCTGACCGGTCTTGTCGTTGGGGTAGCGCGCCTTGACCTCGGAGGGGATCAGGCTCGGCAGGGTGTCGAGGAGGTAGTCGGCAAACTGCACCTCGTCGCGGATGATCGCCATAGCGCGGCCGCCCAGCACGTAGGAGGGCCGCACCACGAAGGGCAGGCCGAGATCGGCCGCGACCATCCGGCCCTGCTCGACCGAGTAGGCGATGCCGTTCCGGGGCTGCTTCATCCCGAGCTTGTCCAGGAGCCGCTTGAACTGGTCGCGGTCCTCGGCCAGATCGATCGCGTCCGGCGAGGTCCCGAGGATCGGCACGCCCGCGGCCTCCAGCGCGCGGGCGAGCTTCAGCGGCGTCTGGCCGCCGAACTGGACGATGACCCCGTGGAGATGACCTGCCTGCCGCTCGGTCTCGATGATCTCGAGCACGTCCTCCTGCGTCAGCGGCTCGAAGTAGAGCCGGTCGGAGGTGTCGTAGTCGGTCGAGACCGTCTCCGGGTTGCAGTTGACCATGATGGTCTCGTAGCCGGCCGCCGACAGGGCGAAGCAGGCGTGGCAGCAGCAATAGTCGAACTCGATGCCCTGGCCGATCCGGTTCGGGCCGCCGCCGAGGATGATGATCTTGCGACTTCCCGTCGGCTGGGCTTCGTCGGCGACAGTGCCTGCGAAGGGCGCGACGTAGGTCGAGTACATGTAGGCGGTCGGCGCCTTGAACTCGGCGGCGCAGGTGTCGATCCGCTTGAAGACGGGCCGGACGCCCAAGCCCCGGCGCGCGTCGCGCACGGCCTGCTCCTCGGTGCCGGCGAGCACGGCCAGCCGCGCGTCGGAGAATCCCGCCGCTTTGAGCTGGCGGAAGGCGCCGGGCGTCCCGGGCAGGCCGTGGGCCTTCACCCGGTTCTCCAGGTCGATGATGCCCTGCAACTGCTCCAGGAACCACGGATCGATCCGGCACGAGGCGTGGACCTCGGCGTGGCTCACCCCGAGACGGAGCGCCTGCGCGACGTTGAGCAGCCGGTCCGGCGTCGGCGTGCCGATCGCCGCCTTGATCGCGTTGTGGTCGTCGCCTTTCCCCAAGCCCTCGATCTCGATCTCGTCGAGGCCGGTCAGCCCCGTCTCCAGCGAGCGCAGGGCCTTCTGGAGGGATTCGGCGAAGCACCGGCCGATCGCCATGGCCTCGCCGACCGACTTCATCGCGGTGGTCAGCGTCGGCTCGGCGCCGGGAAACTTCTCGAAGGCGAAGCGCGGGATCTTGGTGACGACGTAGTCGATCGTCGGCTCGAACGAGGCCGGTGTCGCGCCGCCGGTGATGTCGTTGGCGATCTCGTCCAGCGTGTAGCCGACGGCGAGCTTGGCCGCGACCTTAGCGATCGGGAAGCCGGTGGCTTTCGACGCCAGGGCGGAAGAGCGCGACACCCGCGGGTTCATCTCGATCACGATCATCCGGCCGGTGGCCGGGTCGATGGCGAACTGCACGTTCGAGCCGCCGGTCTCGACGCCGATCTCGCGGAGCACCGCGAGAGAGGCGTCGCGCATCACCTGATATTCCTTGTCGGTGAGCGTCAGCGCCGGGGCGACGGTGATCGAGTCGCCGGTGTGGACGCCCATCGGGTCGATGTTCTCGATGGAGCAGACGATGATGCAGTTGTCCGCGCGGTCGCGGACGACCTCCATCTCGTACTCCTTCCAGCCGAGCACCGATTCCTCGATCAGGACCTCGTTGGTCGGCGAGGCGTCGATGCCGCGCTCGACGATGTCGAGGAACTCCTCGCGATTGTAGGCGATGCCCCCGCCGGTGCCGCCCATGGTGAAGGACGGCCGGATGATCGCGGGCAGGCCGACCTCGGCGAGCGCGATCAGCGCCTGACCCAGCGCGTGCTCGACGTAGCGCTTGCGCCGGTCGCCCTCGGCCGAGTGCCATTTCTTCTCGAAGGCCGCGAGCGCGGCGCTGCGCGCCTCGCCCTCGGGCGTGGCCGCCTCGATCCGCGCGATCTCGGCACCGCGCTTCTCGCGGTCGGCCTTCTTGATCGCCGAGGCGTTGGCCAGCTCCGATTTCGGGGTCTCCAGCCCGATCCGGGTCATCGCGTCGCGGAACAGGTGGCGATCCTCGGCCTTGTCGATGGCCTCGGCGGTCGCACCGATCATCTGCACGCCGTACTTCTCCAGCACGCCCATGCGCTGGAGCGAGAGCGCGCAGTTCAGCGCGGTCTGGCCGCCCATGGTCGGGAGAATGGCGTCGGGACGCTCCCGCTCGATGATCTTGGCGACGATCTCCGGCGTGATCGGCTCGACGTAGGTCGCGTCCGCCATGTCCGGATCGGTCATGATGGTGGCGGGGTTCGAGTTCACCAGGACGATGCGATAGCCCTCCTCGCGGAGCGCCTTGCAGGCCTGGGTGCCGGAATAGTCGAACTCGCACGCCTGCCCGATGATGATCGGCCCCGCGCCGATGATCAGGATCGAGGAGATGTCGGTGCGCTTCGGCATCGGAGGCCTTGTATACGCCCGCGCGCGCCCGACCGCGCAGCCCGTGATCGGGGCGGCACGGTCGGGCGCATGCGGCGGAAGTGTTGTCGAGCCTCGCGTCTACACGCAGCCGGGGGCGTTTGAAAGGGCGGCTCGGGCGCGCCCGGTGCGGGCCGGACGCCCAGTCGGCGCGGCCCTCAGAGGCCGGCGTAGAGGGCCGCGACCGCCCGGTCGATCGAGAGGTAGAACACCCCGAAGGCGACGAGCGCCGCGAGCGCGAACTCGACGGCGACGTTCGACAGGGTCTGGGACCGGCGCAGCATCTCGCGGCCGAAGACGAGCGAGACGAAGGCCAGCGTCAGCAGGGCCGGCATCACGAACAGGAACGAGACGGTGCTCTCGATGCGCTCCGATCCGGCGACGGGATCGATGACGGCCCGGATGTTGCGCACCCAGGGGGCGTAGCATGCGGCGTAGAGCGTCGTGAGCCACGACAGGCCCACCGCCACGCCGAGATGGAAGGTGAAGATGCGGTGCAGGCGGGTAAAGTCGTCGCGCGCGTCGTCGAAGGTCATCCGGCAGCCCCGTTCGTCGGCAATCAGCCCGCCGACGATCGTTGAGGCATCGTCGTTAACGGGCGGTTGATGCGGGGATGCCGGCCAATCCGGCGTTTTTTGTGACGCCGGGCTCAAGGCCGGCGCCGCGCGCTCAGCCGATGCCCTCGAACAGCGCCGACGAGATGTAGCGCTCGGCAAACGAGCAGGCGATCGTGACGATGCGCTTGCCCTTGAACTCCGGCCGGCCCGCGAGTTCGAGGGCGGCGGCGACGTTGCCGCCCGTGGAGATGCCGCCCGGAATGCCCTCCAGCCGGGCGAGTTCGCGGGCGGTCTCGAAGGCGGTCTGGTTCGAGACCGTCAGCACGCCGTCGATGACCGCGCGGTCGAGGTTGTCCGGGATGAACCCGGCCCCGATGCCCTGGATCTTGTGGGGCCCGGGCTGGCCGCCGGAGATGACGGGCGAATCGACCGGCTCCACCGCGAAGACCTTGAGGTTCGGCAGCCGGGGCTTCAGCACCTCGCCGACGCCGCTGACGGTGCCGCCGGTGCCGACGCCGGCCACGAACGCGTCGAGGTGGCCGTCCGTGTCGTTCCAGATCTCTTCCGCCGTGGTCTTCCGGTGGATCTCGGGGTTGGCCGGGTTCGAGAATTGCTGCGGCATCACCGCCCCGGGGAGCTCGGCGAGCAATTCCTCGGCCTTGGCGATGGCGCCCTTCATGCCCTGCGGGCCGGGGGTGAGCGCGAGCTCGGCGCCGAGGAAGGCCAGCATCTTGCGCCGCTCCAGCGACATCGTCTCGGGCATCACCAGGATCAGGCGGTAGCCGCGGGCGGCGGCGACGAACGCCAGCGCGATGCCGGTGTTGCCCGAGGTCGGCTCGATCAGCGTGCCGCCGGGCTGCAAGCGGCCGGAGGCTTCCAGCGCGTCGATCATGTTGACGCCGATGCGGTCCTTCACGCTGGCGATCGGGTTGAAGAACTCGAGCTTCAGCAGGATCTCCGCGTCGATGCCGCGGGCCTGCGGCAGGCGGTTGAGGCGTACCAGCGGCGTGTTGCCGATCGTCTCGGTGATCGAGCCGTAGACCCGGCCGTGGCCGGCCTTGCGGGCTTGGGTGTCGGTGGCGTGCGGCATCGTGCGAATCTCCTGGTCTAGCTGGCGGGGTCGTGCCGCGGCGTGCCGCGCGGGGGCCGCGGCCGGTCGTGTGGGGAGCCGGGATACAGGGTGCGCGGGACCGGAGCAATCGGCCCAAGTGCCGGCTGGGACACTTCTTTTCTCCATCCCGGCGGCCGTTCCGGCGATGATGGAAGATCGCCGCTGCGGGTGCATCGTTTCGGGAAAGATCGTTCTTCGGACCGCGAAGGCGTGCCGCGTCAGACCTCGGCGCCGGCGTCCCGCCACGCGGCGAGGAACCGGTCGGCCATGGTGTCCGGGCCGAACGCCGCAGCGATGCGCGCCCGGGCCGCGTGCCCCGCGGCGCGGCGCGCCTCCGGGGACAGTCCGGCGACGGCCGCGAGCGCGGCGGCGAGCGCGTCCGGCGCGCCCGGCCGGACCAGGGCGCCGAGGTCATCGAGGATCAGGCCGGCATCGCCGACGTCGGTCGCCACCGGCACCAGCCCGGCGGCCATGCCCTCGGCGAGCGCGTTCGAGAAACCCTCGCCGAAGGCCGAGGACGAGACGACGAGGTCGGCGGCGGCGTAGATCTCCGCGATGTCGTCGCGGCGGCCCAGGGCGCGGGCGTTGCCCGGGCGCGCCAGCGCCTCGGTGCCGGCGCCGCACAGCAGGAAGACGATCGTCGGCACCCGTGCGGCGGCCGCGAGCAGCCCGGCATGGTCCTTCATCGGGTCGACCCGCGCCGCGTGGACCGCGACGACGGCGTCCTCGCTCAGGCCCAGAGCCATCCGCATCCGCGCCCGCGCCGCCGGGTCCGGCCGGAAGCGGTCGGTGTCGATGCCGTTGGCGATCACCGCGAGGCGGCGGGGACGGTAGCCCTGGGCGAGGTGGAAATCGGCGCCCGCGCGGCTGTTCGAGATCACGAGGCCGGGCCAGCGCGACAGGCGGGCACTGACGGCCAGGAGCCGCCCGTAGCGGGCGTGGTCGATGTCGGAGTTGCGCAGGCCCCAGGCCAGCAGCGTGCCCCGCGGCGCACCGGCGAGGCGGTGGATCGCGGCCGCGCATAGGTCGCCGTGATAGAGCCAGCCCTGCAGCACCGCGGGCCGGAGTCGACGGACGAGGCGCGTCAGCGCCAGGGCGCAGGCGGCCGCGCCGACAACCCCGCGCGGCGCGCACGAGTGGACCGCGACGCCGAGGCCTTCGAGGACGGCGACGTTCGGTCCCCCGGCCGTCAGGCTGACGACGTGCTGGGGCACGCCGCGGGCGATGAGCGCCCGGCAGAGCGCCACCAGCATCGTCTCGGCGCCGCCGGTGCGCAGCCCGGAAATAACGTGGAGGACGGGGCGGGCGGTCACGCGCGCCGCCCGGGGTGCCGGGGCCTCGGCGGCGCGCCCGAGGCCTCAGCCCGCGCGCGCGCCGAGGAGCAGGAGGATCGCCAGGAGCGGCGCCGCGGTCGCGAGCCACAACGCGCCCGCGTGCGCGCTGCGCGGCGCGACGTAGCGCGAGGCCTCCCGCGTGCCGCCGCGGCGCGTCGCTGCGCGCTCGAACCCGATCCTGCCCGCCATCCGCCGCCCCGCCGCTGATCCCGAGCGGAGTGGGCGCCTGCGCGCCTCAAGGCCGGATGAATCCGGCGGCCGTGCCTCGCGGTGTGGTCAACGGCGGCTTAAAGCGCGCGGTCGAACTTCAGCTCGCCGTTCGGGCTCTTCAGCACGAGCTGCGAGCCGACCATGTCCCACTGCGCGGCCGTGCGCAGCGCCACGAAGTAGGCCTGCTCGGTGGCGGCCAAGCCCTTCTCGCAGGCCTTCTTGGTCAGCGCGAGGGGACCGACCGCGAGGTGCTGCTCCTTCAGGGGAAAGGCCGTGGCCGCGAAGGTGTTGCAGCCGCCGTAGCCGCGGGCGCGGTACTGCTTGTCGATGATGAAGCTCGGCCGGTCGCTGCCGCCGAAGGGCTTGCCGTTGATGCTGACCGCGGTCCAGGTCGAGTCGAGCGGGAAGATCTTCTCCGAGGCCTTCGCCGAGGGGATGTACTGCTCCTTCTTCTCCTCGCCGCCGGGGCGGCGCGCGCCCTTGCCGAAGCCGCTCATGCTCGGGCTCTGGGCCGGCGCCTCGGTGGCGCTCAGGCCGAGCGCGCCGGCGGCGCAGGTCAAGGCGGCGATCAGCAACGGTCTCATGGTACCCCCTCCATCCTCGCGTTCGGGGCGCCGCCTCACGTCATCTTGGCGGTGCGGAAGAGCCAATCCGATAAGATTTCAGCGCAATTGTGGTCAAACCGGCCGCGTGCGCCTCCATGGACCGGACCGCTAACCGCCCGCGGGTCGGAAACGATTCGGCGCCCGTCGCCGTTGTCTAGGGAGCTCTCCGTCGAAGTGGACGCCGGTTCGGCGTAAGAGAGCGCGTTGAAACAAAGACTTAGAGCCGTGCTCGATTGCAACGCGATCGGGCACGGCTCTGGCGGCGGCAGGGCACCTGAGAGAGATCGGCTTGGCGGGATCGGACGAGGGCGGGCAGAGCGGTGCGGTCGGGGCGCCCATGAGCCCGGCGCAATCGCGCGGCGCGCGCGGGCTGCTCGGCTGGTCGGAGGCCGACCTCGCCGCCAAAGTCGGGTTCGGCGAGGACTTCGTCCGCGCCTTCGAGGCCGGCCACGGTGATCCGCCGCCCGGTCAGATCGACGCCCTGCGCAGCGTGCTGATGGCGGTTGGCGCGGTCTTCACCGGCAGCGAAGCGAACGGCGTGCGGCTCGATTCCCAGGCCGGAGGCAGCGAAGGCACCCGCCTCGACGGCCTGACGACTGAGAACGACCGCTAGGATCGATCCTGAACGCCTGCCTCGGCACGCCTTCGTGCCCGGCATCGACGAGGCCGAGAGCGAAGCCGATCAGCAGGGCCGGCGACGCGCTTCGCATGAGAGAGCCGTGCCCGATCGCGTTACGACCGGGCACGGCTCTCAGTCTCTGTTTTAACGCGCTCTCTTACGCTGAACCGGCGTCCACTTCGGCGGAGAGCGCTCTAAGCAGACTCGCGTTGGCAGGCCAACGCTTCGTCCGCTTAGATCCTTGTTTTGCCGCAGGTTTTTGTCGGAAAACCGCGGGTCACTTTTCCGAAACCTGCTTAGTTCTCCAAGATCGTGATGCGTGCGATCCCGAGGCACGGTTTTCGTCGAACGCTCGGCGCAAATCTCGTGCTTCCGAGCGTGCGCCCGTGTCGCGTTTATCGCTGGCGCCCGGCGGCGCACGATCCCGACGTCGATCAGGTCCCGCGCGGAGTGCGTCCATGGAGGATTACAAGGCGGACCTCAGGCACAGACTCCGAGAGATGGAGGTCGCGACGGGGGATGCGGCCGCAGCCTGCCTGCCGGGTCTGCTGGCGCGCCTGCGCCACCACGAGGCACGGGTCTCGGGCAATCGCCTGCTCGGGCTCTACCGGCGATGGCGCATCCGCCGCCTCGCCCACGCCGTCGGCGAGGCGCGCTGGCACGTCGAGCAGGGTCGCCTCGCCCGCATGGGCGGCCTCGCCGGGCGCCGGTAGCGGACCCGTTTGCGCAAGACCCCACACCTCGTGCAAAGCGTCGATCTCCCATCGAACCGCCATCGAAAGACCACGCCCGTGACCGCAGAGACCCCGCGCCGGCCCGACCACGCGATCGATCCGCTCTTCCTCGAGCGCCACTCGCCCCGCGCCTTCACCGGGGAGGCGGTTCCGGAATCGGAGCTGATGCGGATGTTCGAGGCGGCGCGCTGGGCGCCCTCGTCCTACAATTCGCAGCCGTGGCGCTTCCTCTACGCGCTCCGGGACGACGCGCACTGGGAGACGTTCTTCGGGCTGATCCTGCCCGGGAACCAGAAGTGGGTGCAGGACACCGGCGCCATCGTGTTCATCGTCTCGAGCGAGCGCATGAAGGTCGGCGACGACCTGAAGCCGTCGCCGAGCCACGCCTTCGACGCGGGCGCCGCCTCCCTCGCCCTCCAGCTCCAGGCCATCCGGCAGGGCTGGCACGCCCACGGCATGGGCGGGTTCGATCGCGAGCGCGCGGTCGCGGTGCTGAACGTGCCCGAGCACCATCGGATCGAGGCGGCCTACGGCATCGGCCGGGCGGTGGCGCTCGCCGACCTCGACGAGGCGCGGCGCGCCAAGGAGGCGCCGAACGGGCGCCGCCCGATCACCGACTTCGTCCGCGCCGGCGGGTTTCCCGCTGCGGCCGGCTGAGCGGCGGCGCCGGGCCGCCGCGGGTGGTCCCGGACGGCGCGGGCGGGTAACACCCGGCGCGGTCGCGAGCGGGCCGCACCGGAGGACCATGACGACACGGCCGATCGCCTTCGACCTCACCCGCCTCCTCACCCGCCTGCGCCATCCGAGCCCGTCCGGCATCGACCGGGTCGATCTCGCCTACGCCCGCCACGTTCTGAGCGGGGAGGGAAGGCGCTTCGGCCTGGTCTCGACCGCGCTGGGGCCCCGCATCCTCGATCGCTCCAAGGCCGCCCGGATCGTCGAGGCCGTGGCCGCGGGCTGGACCGAGGACGTGGACGCGGGCCGGGACCCGGTTTACCGGCGGCTCGAGGCGCGCCTCGCCGGCCGGCCGACGCCCGCCCCGGACGGCAGGGCCGCGGCCTCCGACGCCCTCCGGCGTCGGCGCATCCAGGCGGCCACCGTGCTCGGGGCGCTCCGGGGGACGCCGGTCTCAGGCCTGCCGGCGGGCAGCCTTTACCTGCACACCTCGCACCTGCGCCTCGACCGGCCCGAGCGCTTCGACTGGCTCTACACCCGCCGCGACGTGCGGCCGGTCTTCTTCGTCCACGACCTGATCCCGATCACCCATCCCGAGTACGGCCGGCCCGGCGAGGCCGCGCGGCACGCGGTCCGGATGCGGACGATCGGGCGCCATGCCGCGGCCATCGTGGTGAATTCGGCCGATACGGGGGCGCGCACCCTGCGCCACCTCGCGTACGCCGGCTTCGGCCCGCGTCCCGTCGCGGTCGGGCACCTCGGCGTCGAGCCGGCCTTCGCGGGGGAGGGGCCGCGCTTCACGCCGGACCGCCCGACCTTCCTCGTCTGCGGCACCATCGAGCCGCGCAAGAACCACCTGCTCCTGCTCCAGCTCTGGCGGGCGCTCGCCGGGCGCCTCGGGCCGGAGACGCCCCGCCTCGTGCTCGTCGGTCGGCGGGGCTGGGAGGCCGAGAACATCGTCGACATGCTGGAGCGCTGCGCGGCGATCCAGGACTGCGTCGTCGAGGTCTCCGGCCTGTCGACGCACGGGCTCGCCGCGCTGATGCGGAGCTGCACCGCGCTGCTGATGCCCTCCTTCACGGAAGGCTACGGCATCCCGATCGTGGAGGCGGCGGCCGCCGGCATGCCGGTCGTCGCCTCCGACATCGCCGTCCACCGCGAGGTCGGAGGCCGCTTCGCGCACTTCCTCGACCCGCTCGACGGCGTGGGCTGGATGCGGGCCGTGGAGGCCCTGAGCCGTCCGGACGCGCCGCTGCGGACCGAGCTCGCCGCGGGTCTGTCCGACTATCAGGCCCCGACCTGGGACGCGCACTTCGCGCGGGTCGACGCGCTGCTCGCCGATCTCTGAACCGGCGCCCGTGTTGCGCCGGGTCCGGCTGACGAATAAGGGAAAGCGTCAGCCGGTCGGCGGTCCGTTCCCGCGAGGCCTGCCGGCCGCCTCCGGCCGAGGCGTGATCGGGACGGGCGAACTCTCATGCAAGGAGATCAGCCGATGCGCGTCGTCGACCTCGACCGGGAAGCGGTGAAGCAGGGTCTCTCGGACGGCTCGATGCTGGTGATCGACGTGCGCGAGCCGCACGAGTACGAGAGCGGCCACATTCCCGGCTCAGTGACGCACCCGCTCTCGACCTTCGACCCGGCGGCGGTCGCCGACCTGATCGCCCATGACGGGCGCCGCCCGGTCTTCTCCTGCGGCTCCGGCGTCCGCTCGGTCCACGCCCTGAACGCGATGCAGGGCACGGGGCTCGGCCTGGAGGAGCACTACAAGGGCGGCTACCGCGACTGGTCCGCCGCCGGTGAGCCGGTTGCGTAGACCCGATTCGATCCGATCGGCCGCCCAGGCGGGGCACGTCGCGGGGGCCGCCATCTGTCTCGCCATGTGTGCTTGCGCACGAGCGATCCGGTGCCGAAGGATTAACGCCGCCGGCGCAAGGGACCCCATGATGCGCACGTACACGGCCGGCACGTACCGGTTCGCAAGCCTCGTCGCGGTCGCGACCGCGCTGGGCGCGCTCCAGGCATCCGCCCAGGCCCCGGGCGGGCCGCCGCCGAAGGTCACGGTCGCCAAGCCCGTGGTGCGCGAGATCGTCGAGCAGGACCAGTTCACCGGCCGCTTCGACCCGATCGAGTTCGTCGAGGTGCGGGCGCGGGTGACCGGCTACATCGAGAAGATCAACTTCCAGGACGGCGCCACGGTGAAGAAGGGCGACGTGCTCTTCGTCATCGACCGGCGGCCCTACAAGGCCGCCCTGGAGCAGGCGCAGGCCTCGCTCACGTCGGCCAAGGCCCGGCTGTCGTTCTCGCAGACCGACCTGGAGCGCGCCCAGACCCTGTCGAAGGGCGGCAACATCTCAGAGCAGGTCACCGACCAGCGGCGCCAAGCCTCGCAGACCGCGCAGGCCGACGTCGACAGCGCCGAGGCGGCGCTCCGCAACGCGCAGCTCAACTACGACTTCTCCGAGGTGAAGTCGCCGATCGCCGGCCGCATCAGCCGGCGCCTCGTCACCGAGGGCAACATCGTCATCACCGACCAGACGATGCTGACGACGATCGTCTCCCTCGATCCGATCTACTTCGGCTTCACCGTCGACGAGAAGTCGTTCCTGAAGTACCAGGGCTCGCTCGGCATCGGCATGGGCGAGACTCAGCGCGGCAAGGGCGTGCCGATCCTGATCGCCCTGTCGGGCGAGGCCAAGCCCACCCGCAAGGGCACCCTCGACTTCGTCGACAACCGCGTCGACGACGCCACCGGCACGGTGCTCCTGCGCGCCACCGTCGAGAACGCCGACGGCTTCATCAAGCCGGGCCTGTTCGGCACCGTCTCGATGCCGGCCACGAAGCCGGCCCGCGGCATCCTCCTCCCGGACGAGGCGGTGGCCGCCAACCAGGACAAGCGCGTCGTCTACGTGGTCGCCGAGGATGGGGCGGTCGCTGCCAAGGACGTCAAGCTCGGGCCCAAGGTCGATGGGTACCGCCTGATCCGCGAGGGGCTCAAGGGCGACGAGACGGTGGTGGTCAACGGCACGTCCCGCGTGCGTCCCGGCGCCAAGGTCACGCCGGAATCGACCACGCTGCCCGAGCGCCGGACGTGAGACCGACCGGGACCTGAACGCGCCGCGCCCCGCCGGCGCGGCGCCATGGACGACGCAGGCTGCCGGCCCCGCCCGGGGTGCGGCGCCGAGAGGTTTGACCGATGCGTTTTGCCCACTTCTTCGTCGACCGGCCGATCTTCGCGTCGGTGACGTCGATCGTCTTCCTGATCCTGGGCTACGTCGCCTACGCCTCGCTGCCGGTCTCGCAGTACCCCGAGATCGTGCCGCCGACCGTCACCGTGCGCGCGAGCTTTCCCGGCGCCAACGCCGAGACGGTGGCCGCCACCATCGCGACGCCGATCGAGCAGGAGGTCAACGGCGTCGACAACATGCTCTACATGACGTCGCTGTCGACCAACGACGGCAACATGCTGCTCACCGTCACCTTCAAGGTCGGCACCAACCTCGATATCGCCAACGTGCTGGTGCAGAACCGGCTCTCGGTGGCCCAGCCCCGCCTGCCGCCGGACGTGCGCAACCTCGGCGTCACCGTGCGCAAGGCCTCCCCCGACCTGATGCTGGTCGTGCACCTGCTCTCGCCGAACCGGACCTACGACCAGAACTACCTCGCCAACTACATCTACCTCAACGTTCGCGACGAGATGCTGCGGCTCGACGGCGTCGGCGACATCACGATCTTCGGCGGCAACGAGTACGCCGAGCGCATCTGGCTCGACCCGAACAAGCTCGCCTCCTACGGCCTCTCGACCACCGACGTGACCCTGGCGCTGCAGGAGCAGAACGTGCAGGTGGCCGCCGGCGCCCTGAACTCGCCCCCGGCCAAGACCGGCGAGGCGTTCCAGCTCGTCGTGCAGTCCCAGGGGCGCTTCCAGACGCCGGAGGAGTTCGCCGACGTCATCGTCAAGGCGGCCGGCGGCCGCTTGGTCCGCATCAAGGACGTTGCCCGCACGGAGATGGGCCAGAAGGACTACACGACGAACTCCTTCCTCAACGCGACGCCCGCCGTCGGCATCGGCGCGTTCCAGCGGCCCGGCACCAACGCGCTCGCCGCGGCGGCCTCCGTCAAGAACGTGATGGAGAACCTGAAGAAGAACTTCCCGCCCGACGTCGAGTACCGCATCGCCTACAACCCGACCGAGTTCATCGAGGAGTCGATCCAGGAGGTCTACAAGACCCTGTTCGAGGCGGTCGGCCTCGTCGTGATCGTGATCCTGGTGTTCCTCCAGAGCTGGCGCACGGCGCTCATCCCGGTGATCGCGATCCCCGTGTCGCTGATCGGCACCTTCGCGGCCATGGCGGCCTTCGGCTTCTCGCTGAACAATCTGACCCTGTTCGGGCTCGTGCTCGCCATCGGCATCGTGGTCGACGACGCCATCGTCGTGGTCGAGAACGTCGAGCGCAACATGGCCGAGGGCCTCTCGCCGGGCGAGGCCGCGCACAAGACCATGGACGAGGTCGGAAGCGCGGTCGTCGCCATCGCGCTGGTGCTGGCCGCGGTGTTCATCCCGACCGCGTTCATCCCCGGCATCTCGGGCCAGTTCTACAAGCAGTTCGCCCTGACCATCGCCGCCTCGACGGTGATCTCGGCCTTCAACTCGCTGACCCTGTCGCCGGCGTTGTGCAAGATCCTGCTCGTGCCCCACCACGCCCGCAAGGCGCCGAAGTTCTTCCTGACCCGCTTCGTCGTCTGGCTCGGCAACCTGTTCAACCGCGGCTTCGACGCGCTGGCCAGCGGCTACGCCCGCATCGTCCACGGGCTGACCGCTTACGCCATAGGCATCGTCGCCGTGATGGTGTTCTACGGCTTCGTCATCTTCGGCACGATCTACCTCGCGCAGACGACGCCGACGGGCTTCATTCCGGACCAGGACCAGGGCTACCTGATCGGCGTCGTCCAGTTGCCGTCCGGCGCCTCCCTCGACCGGACGACGGACGCCGTCAACCGGGCGGCGGCCGAGGCGCGCAAGATCGACGGGGTCACCAACACCGTCATCATCGCCGGCTTCGACGGCGCGACCTTCACCAACACCACCAACTCGGGCGTGATGTTCATCACGCTCTCGGGCGCCAAGGAGCGCGCGGTGCACGGGCGCAGCGCCGCGGTCATCACCGGCGACGTGCTCAAGGCGACGGCCAGCATCCAGGAGGCGCGGGTCATCGTGATCCCGCCCCCGCCGGTGCGCGGCCTCGGCAGCGGCGGCGGCTTCAAGATGCAGGTCGAGAGTCGCCAGTCGTCGGCGATCGGGCCGCTGCTCGCGGCGGTCGGCGAGGTGCTCGGGCAGGCCAACCAGAGCAGCGACGTGCAGCGGGTGTTCACGACCTTCAGCAACGACACGCCACAATACTACCTCGACATCGACCGCACGATCGCGCGCATGCTCAACGTGCCGCTCGCCAACGTCTTCGCCTCGCTGCAGGCGGATCTCGGCGGCACCTACGTCAACGACTTCAACACGCTCGGCCGCATCTACCAGGTGCGCCTCCAGTCGGATGCCGGCTACCGGGCCTCGCTGCAGGACATCTCCCAGATCAAGGTGCGCTCCTCCACGGGCGCGCTGGTGCCGCTGGGCACGCTCGCCAACGTGCGCGACGTGGCCGGGCCGCAGATCGTGCAGCGGTTCAACCTGTTCTACTCGGTGCCGGTGCAGGGCGTGGCCAAGCCCGGCGTCTCGACGGGACAGGCCCTCGACGCGATGGAGGCCATCGCCGCCAAGGCCCTGCCGGAGGGCTACGCCTACGACTGGACCGAGATCGCCTACCAGCAGAGGGCGGCCGGCAACACCGCGGTCTACGTGTTCGCGTTGGGCATCCTGCTCGTGTTCCTCGTGCTGGCCGCGCAGTACGAGTCCTGGACGCTGCCGCTGGCGATCCTGATGGTGGTGCCGACGGGCGTGCTCGCCGCGCTCGCCGGGGTGCAGTTGCGGGGACAGGACAACAACATCCTCACCCAGATCGGGCTGATCGTGCTGATCGGGCTGGCTGCCAAGAACGCGATCCTGATCGTCGAGTTCGCCCACGACATCGAGGGCGTCGAGCAGAAGGGTCCGGTCGACGCGGCGGTGCAGGCCTGCCGCCTGCGCCTTCGCCCGATCCTGATGACGGCCTTCGCCTTCATCCTCGGCGTGCTGCCGCTCGTCGTCGCCACGGGCCCGGGCGCCGAGATGCGGCAGGCGCTCGGCACCGCGGTGTTCTTCGGGATGATCGGCGCGACCTTCTTCGGCCTGTTCCTGACGCCGGTCTTCTACGTGATGATCCGCAACATCGCGATCTGGGTGAGGCGCAAGCGCGGCCGGACGCCGGATGCCGGGTCGGGTCACGGGGCGCCTGCACATGCTTGAGCCTGCGGCCCGTGTCGTTCGGGCACGGCGTGTCGTTTGGGCACGGCGTGTCGTTTGGGCACGCCGGGCCTCGCGCAACCCACCGGGGCACGGCCCCGTTGCCGCTGAAGTTCTCCATCGGGGCGGAGCATGGCACGGGTCGCAGTTGTTACGGGAGGCAGCGCCGGCATCGGGCTCGCCACAGCCCACCTCTTCGCCGCCCGCGGCTGGGCGGTCGCCGTCATTGCCCGCGACGAAGCGCGGTTGCGCGCGGCGGAGGTTGCGCTCGCGGCCTACGGCCGGCCGGTGCTCGCGATCTCGGCCGACGTCGCGGATGCCGAGGCGGTCGACGCCGCCGCCGCCCGCGTCGAGCGGGACCTCGGGCCGATCCGCGCCTGGGTGAACAACGCCATGTCGACGGTGGTGAACCCTGCCGACCGGATCACGCCCGCCGAGTACCGGCGCGTCACCGAGACGACCTATCTCAGCCAAGTCTACGGCACGCTCGCCGCCCTGCGCCACATGAAGCCGCGCAACCGCGGCGCCATCATCCAGGTCTCGTCCGGGCTCGGCATCCGCGCGGCGCCGCTCCAGGCGCCGTACTGCGCGGCCAAGTTCGCCGTCACCGGCTTCACCGACGCGCTCCGCTGCGAGCTGATCCATGACAAGGTCGACGTCTCGCTCAGCGTGATCTACCTGCCCGCCGTCAACACGCCGCAGTTCGACTGGGCGCGCAACCGCACCCGCCACGGCCAGAACGCCCCCGACCCGGTGTTCGACCCGCGGCTCTGCGCCGAGGCGATCCTGTACGCGGTCGAGAAGCCGCGCCGCGAGGTCTGGGTCGGGCGCACGGCGGTGATGATGGCCGCCGCGCAGGCGCTGGTGCCGGGCTTTGCCGACCGCAAGGCCGCGCAGATGTGGCCGCAGCAGATGACGGCGGATGCCCTGCCGGATCGGGCCGGAAACCTCGATGCGCCGGTCCCGGGCGATGTCGGCATCGACGGCCGCTTCACGGCGCGCACCAAGCGCACCCGGACCGAGTTCTGGACGAGCCGCGAGCGCGACCTCCTGGTCGCCGGCCTCGCGGGCGTCGTCCTCGTCGGGCTGGCGGGCGCCGCAGCCATCGCCAGCGCCCCGCGGCGCCTGCTTCCGCGCCTCTGACGGGCTGCGTTCAGGCCGCGTCGCTGATAGGGGTGAGCCGACGCGGGAGACATGAGGAGACGACGTGCCCGGTTACCTCCCCTTCGCGGGCGCCCTCGATCTGCCGGCCTACGTCTGCGACAATTGCGGCTTCTGGCAGCGGCACTTCGAAACTCCGCCCTCCTGCCCGATGTGCCTCGACGCCCGCCACGTGGTGCCCCAGGACGGCTGGCGGTTCTGGAGCCGGCGGGAGGCGCAGGCGCGCTTTCCCTGCCACTGGCAGGAGTTGGAGCCCGGTATCTGGCGGTTCTGGAACGAGCCGGTCTCGGGCATCGGCCCGTCGAGCTACCTGATCCGCACGCCGCACGGCAACATGGGCTTCGAGGGCTGCCCGGTCTTCAGCGAGGCGGCGCTCGACCACATCGAAGCCTTGGGCGGGATGCAGATGCTCTCGGCCTCCCACCCGCACGCCTACGGCGCGCTCGTGCAGTTGCAGGATCGCTTCGATCCGGAACTATGCCTGCCGGCCGCCGACTTCACCTGGAGCGCGGCGCTCCAGGTCTCCTGGCCCTACGACGACTTCCTTGAGCCGTTGCCGGGCTTGGAACTGCACCGGACCGCCGGCCACTTCGACGGCCACGCCGTCCTGCTCGATCGTTCGCGAAAGATCTGCTTCTGCGGCGACGCCCTGAAGTTCGAACTGGACCCGGGCGATGTCCGCCGCGCTACGACGATCTCGGCCCACAAGGCGTTCGTGCGCGGCGTGCCGCTGACGGTGAACGAACTACGCCGCTATCGCGACGTGTTCGCCCGCCTCGACTTCACCCAGACCTGGACCCCGTTCGAGTCGGCCGCCAATTGCGGCCGGGGCGAGGTTCTGGCCCTGATCGACGGGATGCTGGCGAGCCGGCCGCACGCGGCGCCGGTGCCGCTGGAGGGGCTGCGCTGAGTCACAGGGCCTCCCGGTCGGCGGCCGATCAGACCGTGTAGCTGACGGCACCGTAGTAGGCGAGTCCGTAGCTCGAGATCAGCTGGGCCTTGTCGGTGCCATTGATGATGCGCCTGGCGTTCACCCAGTCTTCCTTTGTTCCACTGAAGTAGTCCGAGAATTTCCTGCCGGTGAAGGTGCCGAGCTTCATGCCGTCGAACAAGATCTTGGACGCGACACTCGCATCGAGTGCCAGATCGGGATTGCCGACAAGATCCACGTTGAGTCGCCTCGCCCAATCCTGGTAATTGGACCGCCCGGTGAGCTGGACGTAGCCCCGGCCGTGGAACCTCGCTCCGTCGCCGGCTTGCGTGTTGCCGAGCCTCTTATACCAACGGCGGGCTACACTGACACGTTTGCCCAATCGCGTGCGGCGATGGATG
>NZ_CAXTBY010000012.1:0-55812 GCF_964242245.1 uncultured Methylobacterium sp.
CGATGGAGGCGGGCGACGTGCTCGGCCACGAGTTCATGGGCGAGGTCGTCGAGGTGGGCCAGGGCTTCACCAAGTTCCGAAAGGGCGACCGGGTGGTCGTGCCGTTCAACATCAACTGCGGTGAATGCCGCCAGTGCAAGCTCGGCAACTGGTCGGTCTGCGAGCGCTCGAACCGCAACGCCGAGATGGCCGCCGCGCAGTTCGGCTACACCACCGCCGGGCTGTTCGGCTACTCGCACCTCACCGGCGGCTATGCCGGGGGCCAGGCCGAGTACGTGCGCGTGCCGATGGCCGACGTCGCCCCGATGAAGGTGCCGGACGGCATGGACGACGAGTCGGTCCTGTTCCTCACCGACATCCTGCCCACCGGCTGGCAGGGCGCGGAGCATTGCGAGATCCGGGGCGGCGAGATCATCGCGATCTGGGGCGCGGGCCCCGTCGGCCTGTTCGCGATCCAGTCAGCCAAGATCATGGGCGCCGAGCGCATCATCGCCATCGAGACGGTGCCCGAGCGCATCGCGCTGGCCCGCAAGGCGGGCGCGACCGACATCATCGACTTCGCCGAGGAGGACGTGTTCGAGCGCATCAAGGAGATCAGCCGGGGCAAGGGCGCCGACGGCGTCATCGACTGCGTCGGCATGGAGGCCACGTCCGGCCACGGCCTCACGGGCGTGCTCAGCACCATCCAGGAGAAGCTGACCTCGACGGAGCGGCCCTACGTGCTGGCCGAGGCGATCAAGGCGGTGCGGCCCTGCGGCATCGTCTCGGTCCCCGGCGTCTACGGCGGCCCGGTGCCGATCAACATGGGCTCGATCGTGCAGAAGGGCCTCACGCTCAAGAGCGGCCAGACCCACGTGAAGCGCTACCTCGAGACGCTGACCAAGCTGATCCAGGAGGGCAAGTTCGACATGACATCGATGATCACCCACCGCTCCACGGACCTCGCCGACGGGCCGGCCCTCTACGACGCCTTCAAGAAGAAGCAGGACGGCTGCGTGAAGGTGGTGTTCCACCCCAACTGAGCGTCGAGACCTCGTGCCTCGCAACCACTGGGGGCTTGGAAGTCCGCGTGAGGTACCCTGCTTCCCGCGCGCCGCTCACGCGCCGCGCTGCGAAGAAAATGAGGGCGACACGTACGTAGCGCAACAAGCCTCTCCTCCCGTGCTGGAGAGGGTTGAGGCGAGGGACGAGACCTATCTGGAGAGGTCACGCCTCTCGCCCCGTCCCTCGCCCCGTGGGCTTGCGGCTTCACACATCTTGAGACCGGTGCTGCGTGGATCGGGCGAAGCGCCGGGCGGCCCCCTCTCCCCACACAGCTCGGGCTTGCCCGAGACGTGCAATGCGGATGTCCAAGTCGGGTAGGCTCGGCTTGGATGGGAGAGGGTTGGGGTGAGGGGCGTGACTTCTCCGGACAGTTCTCAGCCCTCACCCTGTCCCTCTCCCGAACGGGAGAGGGGACCCGCGTTCGTCCCGGATCGCGCGGAGCGATGTGTGAATGCCGTAGGCCTATGGGAGAAGGACTCGCGTCCTTACCGGAATCGTCCCGATCGCCTCTGGTTTCGGTGAGATGAGCCTCAGCCGCCGGCGAGCACGTCGACCCGCTCGTGGCCGTCCAGGACGCGCGCGGCCTGGTCGCGGTCCAGGTCGCCCTCCCAGGCGGCGATCACCACGGTGGCGACGCAGTTGCCGATGAGGTTCCCGAGCGCGCGGGCCATGCCGATGAACCAGTCGACCGAGAGCACCAGCACGAGGCCGATCGCCGGGATCGACGGCACCGCGTTCAAGGTCGCGGCCAGGATCACGATGGCCGAGCCCGGCACCCCGTGCGCGCCTTTCGAAGTCACGAGGGAGACGCCGAGCACGAGGAGCAGGTCGCCCAGCGACAGGGGCGTGTTGGTCGCCTGGGCGATGAACACCACGGCGAGCGTCAGGTAGATCGAGAAGGCGTCGAGGTTGAACGAGTAGCCGGTCGGCACCACGAGGCCGACCACCGAGGGCTTGATGCCGAGGCGCTCCAACTTGCGCATGATCTGCGGCAGCACCGCGTCCGACGAGGCGGTGGCGAGCACGATGGTCAGTTCCTCGCGCAGGTAGGCCAGGAACTTGAAGATGCCGATGCCGGCCAGCCGCATCACGCCCCCGAGGACCGCCAGCACGAACACGGCGAGCGCCACGTAGTACAGGGCCACGAGCGACAGGAGTTGCGTCAGCGAGCCGACGCCGTAGCGGCCGACCGTGTAGGCCACCGCGCCGAGCACGCCGAGCGGCGCGACGCGCACGATCAGCCCCATCGCCTTGAACAGCACGCCCGAGACCGCGTCGATCAGGTCGGTGACCGTCTTGCCCTTCTCGCCGCCGAACATCGCGAGGCTGACGCCGAACAGGATCGCGAAGAACAGCACCTGGAGCACGTCGTTGCGGGCGAGCGCGTCGAACGAGGTGGTGGGGATGATGTTCATCAGGAAGGACGAGAAGCCGCCGCCCTGGAGCTTGTGCGCGTTGTCGGCGTAGGTCGAGAGCGCCTTGGCGTCGAGGTTGGCCGGGTTGATGTTCATCCCGTGGCCCGGCCCGACGAGGTAGGCGAGGATGATTCCGAGGGCGAGCGCGATCGTGGTCATCACCTCGAAGTAGATCAGCGCCTTGACGCCGACGCGCCCGACCTTCTTCAGGTCGCCCGCGCCCGCGATGCCGTGCACGACGACGCAGAACACGATCGGCGCGACGATCATCGAGATCAGCTTCAGGAAGGCGTCGGAGAAGACCTTCAGGCCGACCGCGAAGTCGGGCGCCGCCATGCCGAGCACGATGCCGAGCAGAAGCGCCACGACCACCTGCACGAAGAGCGACTTGTAGAGCGGCGCGCGCACCGCCGGGGCGGGTGGGGGAACGACGGCGGCGATCGTGGACATCGGCTGATCCTGGGGCGCGGCGCCATCGCCCCAGGTCGGATGATCCGCCGTACGAGGCCGCAAAAGCTGGCTAAGCAACGCAAATGCCAGCCTTCGACCCTGCTGAAGGATCGAACGCGCCCGTGCCGGCGCAACCGATCGATGAAGAGCCTATCGCACGACGGAATGCTTCGGACCGAGGTCCGATTGTCACCGCTAAAGCACAGCCTACGCGGATGTGTTGCCTCGTGTTGACTCTCCCGCGCGCCATCGCCCAAGTGGACGCGACGGTTCCCTTCGGGGATCAAAAGGGAACGCGGTGAGGATTCGTCCGATGCCGCGGCTGCCCCCGCAACTGTAAGCGGCGAGCCCTCCATCAACACGTCACTGGGTGCTTGGCACCTGGGAAGACGATGAGGGGCAGCGACCCGCGAGCCAGGAGACCTGCCGTCAGTCGTGGTCACACGCGAAACGCGTCGGGCGGGGTGCTCCGGCGGGTGTCGAGACGCGTGCGCCCGCCGGGCCATGCGGGGCGGCCTCGTTCGCGGTGACGTGCCACACCCGCGTCCGCACGTCCGAATCGATGCCCCATCCCGCCCCGAGCGCACCGGCCGCCCGCATCCGCGGAGGCCATCGGCCGCCGCGCGCCGACGGCCGGTCCGCGTCCGGTGGCCCGACGGATTGTAACATTGTTACAGTCACGATAGGGCTTGGGTCGTCGAGGCCGTGCTGCCGCGTCGAAACAGCCGAAGCCGACCCATCATGCGCCTCCTCCACAGACCGCGCGACCGCCGCGCGGCCCTTCGCACGCTCCTCCTCGCCGCAGCAGGGCTCGGCGCCGCCGGCGCCCGCGCTCAGACGGCGGTCGCCACGGGAGAGCCGCCATCCAGCGTCCTCCTCGATACCCTGTCGGTCGAGGGCAACGGCGTCGGCCTGACGCGAGCCGCGCCGACGGGGTTGAAC
Organism: uncultured Methylobacterium sp.; assembly: GCF_964242245.1. Classification (NCBI taxonomy): domain Bacteria; kingdom Pseudomonadati; phylum Pseudomonadota; class Alphaproteobacteria; order Hyphomicrobiales; family Methylobacteriaceae; genus Methylobacterium; species uncultured Methylobacterium sp. The sequence continues at coordinate 3,852 of NZ_CAXTBY010000012.1, forward strand.
CTCAACACCCCCGACCGCGGCGCGAGCCGCCTCGGGCTGACGCCGCTGGAGACGCCCGGCAGCATCGACATCATCTCCGGCGACACCGCGCGCCTGCGCGGCCAGGACACGATCGCCGACGCGGTGACGCAGAACGCCACCGGCATCACCACCATCGCGTCTCCGGGCAACGGCAACGGCGCCTTCACATCCCGCGGCTTTGCCGGCCCGAACTCGATCCAGCAGCTCTACGACGGCACGCGGATGTATGTCGGCGCCAACACCGTGACGTTCCCGTTCGACACCTGGAACGTCGAGCGCATCGAGGTGCTGCGCGGGCCGGCCTCGGTGCTCTACGGCGACGGGGCGATCGGCGGCGTCATCAACGTGGTGCCCAAGAAGCCGACCTTCACGCCGATCAACGTGGTGCGCGGGGGGCTCGGCACCGACGGCATCGCGCGGCTCGCGCTCGATTCCGGCGGCCCGATCGGCGACGCCGTGGCCTACCGCCTCAACATCAGCGGCAACCGCGCCGGCGGCTGGATCAGCCCGGAGGGCGACTTCCGCAACCTCGCGGTCTCGGGCGCGATCCTGCTCCAGGCGACGCCGGATCTGGCCTTCACCGTGAGCCACGACCTCGGCTACCAGGAGCCGGCCCGCTACTGGGGCACGCCGCTCGTGAACGGGCGCATCCCGGATTCGATCCGGTTCAACAACTACAACGTCCGCGACGCCAAGATCACCTGGGCCGACAACTGGACGCAGTTCAAGACCGAGTGGACGCCCACCGCCGACATCACCGTGCGCAACACCGCCTACCGCCTCCAGAGCCGGCGCCACTGGCTCGACGTGGAGCAGTACAGCTTCAACCGCGGCACGGGGCTGGTCGACCGCGGCGACTACCTGGAGATCTACCATCAGCAGGAGCAGGTCGGGAACCGCTTCGACGCCGCCTTCCGCGGCAGCCTGTTCGGATTCCGCAACGAATTCCTGGCGGGCTTCGACGTCAACCACATCGATTTCCGCCACACCAACAACTTCTATTTCGACCAGACCACGAGCGTGCCGCTGACCAACTACGATCCCGGCCTGTTCCCGGTGAACGGCCGAGCGCGGCCCGCCTACGCGACGCAGACCAACCAAGCCTCGGTCTTCGCCGAGGACCGCCTGATCCTGACCGATCAACTCTCGCTGCTGACGGGCGTTCGCTACGACGCTCCCACTCTCCAACGCGAGGATCTCGTCACCGGCAACCGGTTCGAGAAGAGCTTCCAGGGGCTCGGCTACCGCTTCGGGCTGATGTTCAACCCAACGCCGGAGACGGCACTCTACGCGCAGTACGCCACCGCGACCGACCCGGTGAACAGCCTCATCACCCTGTCGCAGTCGCTGGCCGGCTTCAAGCTCACCACCGGCGAGCAGGTCGAGGTCGGCGCCAAGGGCGTGTTCCTCGACGGCAAGGGCGAGTGGACCTTGGCCGGCTACCGCATCGTCAAGGACAACCTGATCTCGAACGTGCCGGGCCAGCCGACCGTGGCGACGCAGGTCGGGCGGCAATCCTCGGTCGGCGTCGAGGCAGCGCTGTCGTTCCAGGTGACGCCGCTCTGGCGGGTCGATGCCAACCTCGCCCTGCTGCACGCGCAGTACGACACCTTCGACCAGACCGTGAACGGCGCCGTGATCTCCTATGCCGGGCGCCAGCCGATCGACGTGCCCGAGCGCGTGGCCAACGCCTGGGTCAACTACGCCTTCGCGCCGACTTGGGAGGCGCGGGTCGGGTTCCAGTACGTCGGCGAGGTCTACAGCGACTTCGGCAACCTCGCCCGGCGCCCGTCCTACGGCCTGGTCAACCTCGGCCTCGACCATCAGGTGACGCCGGCCTCACGGCTGTCGTTGCGGGTCTTCAACCTGTTCGACAAGATCTATGCGATCAGCGGCAACGCGGTGGACGGCGTCGGCACCAACTGGCTGCTCGGGCGCCCGCGCGCGTTCGAAGTCGTCTTCAGCACGGCGTTCTGAGGTGCCGGTCTCGGCAAGACGCCTCGCCAAGGCAGGCAAGCGCTGGCTCCACCTCGCCCACCGCTGGCTCGGCATCGTCACCGGCCTGCTGTTCGCGACGTGGCTCACGAGCGGGCTGGTGATGATGTACGTGGCCTTTCCGACGCTGACTGAGCCGGAGCGCCGGGCCGCCCTGCCGCCTCTGGTCTGGGACAGGGTGGCGATCCCGCCGGAGGCGGTGCTCGCCGGGGAGGCCCGCTTCCCGCGCGACCTGCGCCTCGCGATGCTCGACGCTGAGCCCGTCTACCGGATCACCGGCTGGGACGGCGGGCGCCGCACCGTCTCGGCCGCCGACGGGCGGGCCGTCGCGGCGGTGACGCCGGATTGCGCACTGGGCATCGCCGGCCACGACCCGCGCGCGGTTCGTCCGCAGGTCCTCGACACGGTCGCGCGCGACCAGTGGTCGGTCGTCGCCCGCTACGACCCGCTCCGCCCGTTCCACCGGGTCGCGCTCGGCGACGCGGACGGGACCGAGCTCTACGTCTCGCAGGTCACCGGCGCGGTCGCCCTCGACACCACCCGGCACGAGCGGATCTGGAACTGGTTCGGGGCGGTGCCGCACTGGATCTACCTGACGCCGCTGCGCGCGCAGGCGGCGCTGTGGCGGGACGTGGTGCTGTGGGTCTCCGGCCTGTGCATCCTCGGGGCGGCCACCGGCTTCATCCTCGGGCTGATGCGCCTGCGTCCACGGCGCCGCTACCCGTCCGGAGCGGCGACGCCGTATCGGTCCTTGGCGAAATGGCACCATCTCGGCGGCGTGGTCGGCGGGCTGGCGCTCCTGAGCTTCATCGTCAGCGGCTGGCTCTCGGTGAACCCGAACCAGTGGTTCTCCTCGCGCACCCCGACGCAGGCGATGCTGGAGCGCTACGCCGCCGCGCCCGGCCCGCGCACCGGCCTCGACCTCGCCGCCGTCCGCGCGGCCTCGTGCGCCGATGCGGCGGAGGTGCGGTTCACGTGGCTCGACGGCGGCCCGCTGGCCGCGATCACCTGCCGCGACGGCAGCGCGCGAGTCTGCTGCACGGAGGGCATCCTGCCCGTGGCGCGCCTCGCGCAGGCCGCACGCCGGCTCCTGCCCAACGCGACGCTGCTCGCCGCCGATCTCCTGCGGGAGGAGGACGCGTACTGGTATTCGCACCACCAGGACCGACCCCTGCCGGTGCTGCGCGCGATCTTCGACGATCCGGCCGCGACCTGGTTCCACATCGATCCGCGAACGGGCGAGATCCTGGACCGGCTCGATCGCTCGGGCCGGATCAACCGCTGGGCGTTCAACCTGCTTCACACCTTCGATCTCGGCCTCCTCGTCCGCCACCGCCCCGCCTGGGACGCCTTCGTGATCCTGCTTCTCGCGGCGGGCTCCGTGATCGCCGGGTCCGGCGTGGTGATCGGCTGGCGCCGGCTGCGGCGTCCCCGTCCGGCGCCCGCGTCCGGCTGACGCCCGCGCTTTGCCCGTGCGCGCAGCCCCGGATACGATCGACCCACGGGGCCGCCACGGGCCCGCACCGAAAATCGCCGCGCAAGGAAGGCGCCCATGGCACCGCGAAAAGTCATCATCACCTGCGCCGTCACCGGGGCGATCCACACGCCGAGCATGTCGCCGCACCTCCCCGTCACGCCCGAGGAGATCGCCGACGCGGCGGTCGGCGCAGCGGAGGCCGGGGCGGCCATCGTCCACCTGCATGCCCGCAACCCCGGGACCGGCGAGCCGGACCAGTCACCGGAAGCGTTCGCCAAGTTTTTGCCGATCATCAAGCAGCGCACCGACTGCGTGGTGAACCTCACCACCGGCGGCGCGCCGACCATGTCGATCGAGGAGCGGGTGCGTCCGGCCGCGACCTTCGCGCCGGAGGTGGCCTCGCTCAACCTCGGCTCGATGAACTTCGGCCTGTTCGGGATGCTCGACCGGTTCAAGGACCTCAAGCACGACTGGGAGCGGACGTATCTGGCCAACAAGGACATCATCTTCCGCAACACGTTCGGCCAGATCGAGCACATCCTCAACGTCTGCGCGCCCAACGGCACCCGCTTCGAGTTCGAGTGCTACGACACCGCCCACCTCTACAACCTGAAATACTTCTTCGACCGCGGGCTGGTGAAGGCGCCGCTGTTCATCCAGACGGTGTTCGGGCTCCAGGGCGGCATCGGCTCGCACCCGGACGACGTGATGCACATGAGGCGCACGGCCGACCGGCTGTTCGGGGATCAGTATCGGTGGTCGGTGCTGGGCGCCGGCCGCAACCAGATGAATATCGCGGCAATCGCGGCAGCGATGGGCGGCAACGTCCGGGTCGGTCTGGAGGACAGCCTGTGGGGTGGGCCGGGACGGCTGGCGACCTCGAACGCCGAGCAGGTGCGCCAAGTCCGCCGGATCATCGAGGGGCTCGGCCTGGAGGTCGCGACGCCGGACGAGGCCCGCGCGATGCTGTCGCTGAAGGGCAGGGATCGTGTCGGATTCTGAGCCGTCTCGCCGCTCCCGGCGGCCGAGTTCCACGGGATGCCGCTGCCATCGCGGCGGGTGACGGCCGCGGGGATCGCGCCATCCACACGACTGCCTGTCCGGTCGGATCCCGGAGGTGCGTCAGACCTCGCACCGCCCACGCGTCCCGCCTGGGCGCAGGGGGACCGAACGCGGAACCGGTCGGCCCTGCCCATCTGCCTGCTGCATTGCAGCATCCCACCGGGCGGCCTTTCCCCGGCGCCCGCAAGCAACGAGGGTCCGGCGCCTCGATCAGCGGGAGCGCACATGGGAACCTACACCCTCGCCATCGCCGACGGCGTCCTGTTCGCCTGCCTGCCGGACGAGGCCGACGTCGCGCAGGCCGTCGCCGAGGCGACGACGACCAATTACGGCTTCGGCCTCGCGCTCAGCATCGTCCGCGGGGCGGTGCTGACCGATGCCGCACGGCCGGGCGACCACGTGGTCTGGCGCGAGGGCCCGGACAGCGAGCTTCTGGATGCGGACGGACGCCGATACCGCTACGCCGTGCGCCGCGCCGCCTGACCGGAGCGCCTACCAGCAGGAGCGCGGCAGGCGCCGCTTCCAGCGCTCGCCGGGCCGCAGCACGGCGGACGTGCGCCGCAGGGGCACCTTGCGCGCCGGTGGCGCGGACTGCGCGACCGAGGCCGGCGGCGCGATGGCCGGTTCCGGTGCCGGCGCCGCGTCGTCGAAATCCGCGAGCGACCACGATGGGACGCTCGGCGCCGGCTCGGACAGCGGCCGCCGTGGCTTGACCCGACGCACGCGGGGCAGGGGCGGCTCGCGCTCCGCGGCGGGCTCGGGCACCTCGGGCGCCGGCTCCGCGGCGAGCAGGCTCGGCAGGATGCGCCGCGGCTTCTCGATCTCCCGCAATCCGGCGGCGGCTTCGGCAGGAGGCGTCTCGGGCGGCTCCGGGGACGGATCGAGCGCGGCCCAGTTCACGGGCGACGGGGCCTGCGTTTCCGGCCAGGACGGAACATGGCGGGTCTTGGATTTGATCTCGACGGTGAAGGACCGTCGCACACGGCTGCGCAACATGCGGCGTATGGTTCTCTGGTGATTGGACAGGAACGCGCGGACGCGTACCGTATTCCATGCCGGTTTCCAGGCATCTTGTCGAGACAACAATGAGGAATGTGTTTCCAACATCGCAGACGAGGGCCGAAAACTTCGCGATGGGGGATGAAAAATGCCGCCTCACGCCGACAGGCGGATCGGTGGCGCGCCGGTCCGCCGGCCGGACGCCCCCTCGGCCGCCTCGATCGTCACCGCGCCGCTCGCGGCGACGCGGAGCCGCGTCGGGAACACCGACGCCTCGGCCTCGCTGCCGACCACGGCGATGAGGGTGGCACCACCGGTGGCGCGTGCCGCCGCTGCGATCAGGGTCGCCGCGCCGCCGTCGAGATGCGCGATCGCGCCGTCGACGATCAGGACTTCCGGCCGGCGCAGGCAGGCGCGGGCGAGATCGACCAGCGCCTGCTGGCGCGGCGTCAGCAGGCGGCCCCTGTTGCCGACCGGATGGTCGAGGCCGCGCAGGCGGATGCCGCGCTCCAGGTCGAACTCCCGCACCACCGCGCGGACCTGCCGCTGGATCTCCGCCTCGCCGTGCATCCGTGCCGTGTTGATCCGGCCGAACAGCAGGTTGTCCAGAACCGAGCTGTGCCGATTGATCCGCCCCCGTTCGTAGGGCTCGACGTCCTCGCCGTCCGGCCGTCGCAGCGCCTCCCGGATCGCGTAGCGGGCGGCGACCAAGCGCGCCCGGTAGGGCACGTCGAGGAGACCGAGGCGCTGGCGCGGCTCCACGTAGGAGAGCGCGAGCGCAAGGAAGGCCTCGTTGTCCGCGCTCCGCAGCGCACCGTCGGGCGCGATGGCGGACAGGCGCCGCTCGAACTCGGGCAGTTCGTCGGGCGCGATCGACGAGAAGCGCCGGAACAGCGGATGGCCCGGGGGCACGTCCCGGAAGATCTCGACGAGGTTCCGGGCGATGTCGATGCCCATCCTCGCGAGATCGTCGAGGAGGAACAGCTTGTCGAGGGCGGCGCGGAAGCGCGGCTCGCGGGCAAGGCAGCGTCCCTCCAGGTCGGGAGTCAGGGGAACGCCGAACAGCAGGTTCTCGGCGACCGTCGCCTGATCGTTGTAGCGCTGCGGATCGAACGGGATCACGAGGTCCGCCATCCCGGCCTCGGCGAAGTGCTGCTGCAGGTGCTGGCGGGCGGCGATCACGCGGGCCCCCGCCTCGGAATCGTGCCGGACGAGGCTGAAGGCGCTCAGGCCGAAGCGGTAGAGGTCGTCACCCATTCCGAGCCGTTCGAGCAGGTCGAGCATCACCCTATCGAGGCCGCCGGCATCGGCGACGCCGAGCGCGGAGAAGTCGATCCACGGGTCGTCGGTGGTCTCGGTGGGATTTCCGGTCCGCAGCGCCTCGGCGCGCTGCCGCAGGTCGACCCTGTCGTCCGACCCGCGCTTGGGCGGCAGGGCGTGCCGACGCAGCCCGTAGAGCAGGTTGTCGCGGATCGTGCCGGGAAACAGCACCGGCTCCGGGCCGGCATAGGCGATCGCCCGGGCCCGCGCCGCCCCCGGCAGCGTCGCGAGGTCGTGGCCGCCGATCCGGACGGTCCCACCCTGCGGCGCCTGCAGACCGGCGACGAGCCGCGCGACGACGCGCGACAGGCCCGTGCCGGGCGACAGCACGGCGACCTGCGCGGGCAGCGGCAGCGCGAAGCCGCCGAGATCGAGCGGCGGCCCGCCGTGAGGGTCCTTCAGGCTGACGCCCTCGGCCACGAGCGGGCCGCCCAGGACCGCTGCCGCGCCGGGCGCGGCCGGCTCGGACGGCCTCAGGCGGTGGGGTGCGAAGTGGGCGGCGACCGTCTCGTACTTCACCTCGACGTCGAGGCGCTGCTGATCCCAGTCGATCAGCTCCTTCAGGGGCGGCGGCAGGTCGCGGTAGGCGGCCAGCACCGCCACGAGCTGGCCGATGTCGAGCTCGCCCCTGAGCGCGAACAGGCCTCCGATCGCGTAGAACAGGAACGGCGTCACCTGCGCGAGCAGGTTGTTGAGGTACTTCACCAGGAACTTGCGCCGGTAGATCCGCATCCGCAGGTCGTAGAGGCTGAACAGGCGCCCGCCGATCTCGGCCCGCTCCCAGCGCCCGGTGTCGTTGACGGTGACCGTCTCCAACCCGTCGAGCACCTCCGCGACCCGGCCGGCGAAGCTGCGCGAGGCGATCTGGCGCCTGCGGCTGAGCCGGATGATCTCGCGGCGCAGGCGCGGGATGACGACGATCTGCACCAGCACGATCGCGCCCGCGGCCGCGCCCAGCCACAGGTTCTGCATCAGGATGAAGATCAGGGCGGTGGCCGCCTGCGTGCCGAGGAAGACCGGCACGACGAACGCGTCGCCGATGAACGCGCCGATCGGCTCGACCTCGTCGCGGATGATCGTGGCCGTCTCCGACGACTTCACCTCGCGCACCGCCTCGGGGGTGAAGCGCAGCATCAGGGAGAACAGCTCGAAGCGAAGCCGCCGCAGCATGCGCTCGCCGAGCACGCCCTTGCTCAGGTTGATCCAGAACTTGAACGCCCCGTTGATCAGGACGAGGGCGAGGAACAGGCCCGACAGGCCGAACAGCAGCTCCGTCCGCCCGACCTGGAAGCCGGCAAACAGCACGTCCTCGCCGCCGCCGAGCCAGTGCGGCCAGTGGATCGTGAGGTCGAGGAAGCGCGTGGTGTCTCGGCCCTCAGGGAACGCCTTGCCGGTGATGGCGTCGTTGACGATGCGCTTGGGCAGATCGAGGGAGGCGAAGTAGAACGGCAGGGATGCGAGCACGACGGCGCAGATCACGAGCTGATCGCGCCTCGAATGCCGCCGGATGTATCCGAAGAGCCTCGGCTCCAGATCGCGCATCGCCCGTATTCCGGCCTCTGTTAACGTCGCCCGCACGCGGCCCGTCACGCGAACGTCACCAGGGCGCGGGAGGACGGAGCGGGTCTGTGCGCGACCTCACGAGACGATGCGCCGGACGCGGCGCGAATATAGGCGCGGAACGCCGTCCGTGTCACAACGGCCTGCCTTGTGCGATCGCGGTCGCGCTGCGACGCTCGGAGGGGTTCGGATTGAGCGAGACGCGCATGCCGAGGGCGAGGAGCTTCCGCCCGGACGCGCTGGCGACAGGGGCCCGGCGCGTGCTGATCTACAGCCACGACACGTTCGGGCTCGGGCACCTGCGCCGCTCGCGCGCCATCGCCAATGCCCTGGCGCGCGGGGGCGAGGTGGAGGCGACGATTATCTCCGGCTCGGCGGTGGTCGACCGCTTCGCCTTCGCCGACGGCGTTGCCTCGGTGCGCGTGCCCGGTATCACCAAGCTGCCCGACGGCGGCTACGCCAGCCTCGACGCGCGCGTTTCCCTGGAGCGGACGGTGGCGCGGCGGGCCGACATCATCGCCCGCACGGCGGGCATCGTCCGGCCCGACCTGATGATCGTCGACAAGGAACCGACCGGCTTCCACGGCGAGATCCTCCCGACGCTGGAGCGCTTGCGCCGGAGCGGATGCCGACTGGTGCTGGGCCTGCGCGATGTCCTCGACGACGCCGACCGCCTCGTGCCGGAATGGGAACGAAAGGGCGCGTCCGAGGCGGTGCGGCGGTACTACGACGAAGTCTGGGTCTACGGCCTGCCGCAGATCCACGAACCGCTCAGCGCCCTGCCCGTCGGCGCCGAGATCGCCGCCCGGACCGCCTACACCGGCTACCTGCGCCGTGCCGTGCCGCGCGCGCGCGCAGGGCGGACGGAGCCGGTCGCGGCGACCGAGCCCTTCGTCCTGGTCACGCCCGGCGGCGGGGGCGACGGCGACGGGCTGATCGACTGGGTGATCGCGGCCTACGAGGCCGACCCCGGCATCCCGTATCGTGCGCTGGTCGCCTTCGGTCCATTCATGGCGCAGGCCAGCCGCGCGGCCTTCCTGGGGCGCATCGCGGCCTTGAGCGGACGCATCGCCGCGATCACCTTCGACAGCCAGATCGAGCTGCTGATGGAGAAGGCCGCGGGCATCGTCGCCATGGGGGGCTACAACACGTTCTGCGAGATCCTGTCCTTCGACAAGCGCGCCCTGCTGGTGCCGCGCACCCATCCCCGCCGGGAGCAGCGGATAAGGGCGGTGGCGGCCGACGCGCTCGGCCTCGCACGCGCCCTGCTGGAGGAGGACGGTCGGAGCGCGCTGCGCATGGCGGAGGCGCTGCGGGCCCTGCCGCGGCAACCCCTGCCGTCGCGGGCGACGATGCCGGGCCTGCTCGACGGCCTCGACGTGATCGGTCGGCGGGTGCGCGCCCTGACCGCACCGCCCGTTGCGCGGCGGCTCGCGGCAGCGCAATGACGGAGGCGCCCCGCATCGCCGTCGTGCTCAAGGGCTATCCGCGCCTGTCGGAGACCTTCATCGCGCAGGAGTTGCTGGCCCTGGAACGGCGGGGCCTCGAACTCGCTATCTGGTCGCTCCGGCGCGCGACCGACCCGGCGCGCCACCCGATGCACGCGGAGATCGCGGCGCCCGTCGCCTACCTGCCCGAGTACCTCTACGAGGCGCCCCTGCGGACCCTGCGCGCGCTCGCCTGGAGCCTCCGGCGCCCGCGCTTTCGCGCGCTCGCCCGCCTGTTCGCGCGGGATCTCCTTCGCGATCCGACGCCCGCGCGCCTGCGCCGGCTCGGACAGGCGCTGATCCTGGCGCGGAGCCTGCCCGACGCGGTCCGGCACCTCCACGCGCACTTCCTGCACGCGCCGGCGAGCGTCGCCCGCTACGCCGCGATCCTCACGGGCCGGAGCTGGAGCTTCTCGGCTCACGCCAAGGACATCTGGACGACGCCCGACTGGGAGCTGGCGGAGAAGCTCGCCGACGCGGCGTGGGGCGTGACGTGCACGCGGGACGGGCTGGTGCGGTTGCGGGCGCTGTGCGGATCGGAGCGATCGCAGCCCCACGAATTCGCGAGTCGCCCCGTGAGGCTCGGGTTCTCTCTCCTTGGGGGAGAGGGACAGGGTGAGGGGCGCTACGTCTCCGGACAGGTCTCGTCCCCTACCTCAACCCTCTCCCGCTCGGGAGAGGACGTGCCGTCGCGCTTGCCGTGGCTCACACGGACAGTGAGCGCGGCGCATCGCCGATCCGCGACGAGGACCGGCCACATCGCCCTGGCCTATCACGGCCTCGACCTCGCGCGCTTCCCCGAGCCGCCCGCCACCCGGCCGCCCCGCGACGGGTCGGACGCCGGCGATCCCGTCCGGCTCCTCTGCGTCGGCCGCCTCGTCGCCAAGAAGGGGCACGACGACCTGATCGACGCGCTCGCCGCCCTGCCCTCCGCGCTGCACTGGCGCCTCGACCTGATCGGCGACGGCGAACGGCGCACGGCGCTGGCAGCCCGGATCGCGGCACGCGGTCTCGCCGATCGCATCGCCATCCACGGCGCGCGGGCGCAGCCCGACGTGATCGTGGCGATGCGCGCGGCCGACCTGTTCGTGCTGCCGGTCAAGCTCGCACCGTCGGGCGACCGCGACGGGTTGCCCAACGTGCTGATGGAGGCCGCGAGCCAGGGCCTGCCGATCCTCGCCACCGCGTTCGCCGGCACGCCGGAGTTCATCGGCGACGGCGTGGAGGGCGTGCTGGTTCCGCCGGGCGATTTCGAGGCCCTGGCGGCGGCGATCCTGCGCCTCGCCCGCGATCCGTCCGGACGCGGGCGCCTCGCAGATGCCGCCCGCGCACGGCTGGTGCGCGACTTCTCGCTGGATGCCGGCATCGACCTCATCGCCGCGAGGCTCAGCGACGCGGCCGGCCTGACCGCGATGCCGGCGCCCACGTCCCTGCGCCCCGCGGAGGCCTGCGCATGCGGGTGCTGATCGCGGTGACGCACCTGCTCGGCGCCGGGCACCTGACCCGCGCGGCGGCGCTCGCGCGCGCACTGGCGCGGTCCGGTCACGCGGCGACGCTGGTCTCGGGCGGGGCGCCGTCGGCGCTGGTCCGCCTCGACGGCGTGCGGCTCGTGCAGCTTCCGCCGCTGCACGTCGTGGGCACCGCGTTCGGCCGGCTCCTCGACGCGGACGGCCGCGAAGCCGGCGCCGAACTGCTGGCTGCGCGCGCGGCGATGCTGCGCGCCGCGCTCGCCGAGACCGCGCCGGACGCGGTAATCACCGAGCTATTCCCGTTCGGCCGGCGCGCGCTCGCGGCGGAGTTCCTGGGCCTGATCGAGGCCGCGGCGGCGCTCCGCCCGGGGCCGCTGATCCTCGCCTCGATCCGCGATGTCCTCGTCGCGCCGGGCGAGCCGGAGAAGGTCCGCGCCGCGCACGCGCGGATCGCGCACGCCTACGACGCGGTCCTCGTCCACGGCGACCCGGACCTGATCCCCCTCGACGCCTCCTGGCCCGTCGATGCAGCCCTGCGGCGAACGCTGCGCTACACCGGCTACGTCGACGAGGACTCCTCGCACGCCGACTGGACGGGCCCGCGGGCGGGGATTCTGGTCTCGGCGGGTTCGAGCGCCGCCGGGCTCGCCCTCTGCCGCGCGGCCGCCGCGGCGGCGCGGCTTCGGCCGGAGCTTGATTGGCGCATCCTCGCCGGCCACGGTATCGCGGATGCCGACTTCCGCGGCCTCGGCGACGGGCTTACTGCTGGCGTGCTGGCGCGGGCGCGACCCGACTACCGGGCCCTGGTGATGCGCGCCGCCGTCTCGGTCAGCGCCTGCGGCTACAACACCGCCGTGGACCTCCTCGCCACCGGGCCGCGCGCCGTGCTCGTCCCCTTCGAGGCGGGCCGCGAGACCGAGCAGCGCCTGCGCGCCGACCGCCTCGCCGCCCGCGGGCTAGCGCATGTGGTGCCGGAGGCCGAACTCACCGCGACGACCCTGCTCGACGCCGTGGATGCGGCTCGCGCCGCGCCGGCGCCGCCCGCCCACGGGATCGATCTCGGCGGCGCGGCCCGCTCGGTGGCGATCATCGAGGCCCTGCACGCTGGGCGGCGGTGCATCGGACGAGCGGCACCCGATCACTTCGACTGCCTCCGCGCAGCCCTCGACGCTGCGGCCGAGCACGGGCGCCGCGTGCCCCTCTGGTGGCGCGACGACGACGCGGTCGCGGCGACCCCCGCCCTCGATCGCCTGCTGGATCTCGCCGGGTCCTTCGACGCTCCGGTCCTCGTCGCCGCGATCCCGGCGCGCGTGGCGGCGTCCCTCGGCGAGCGCCTGCACGCGGCCGGGCGTGTCAGCCTCGCCGTGCATGGGCTGACCCACGAGAACCACGCGCCGGCCGGCGTCAAGCCCGCCGAGTTCGGCCCGCATCGGCCGCTTCCGGCCCTCGTCGCGGACGCCGCCGCGGCCCTGCGCCTCGCTCGCGAACGGCTCCCCGCAGATCGCCTGATGCCGGTCTTCGTGCCCCCCTGGAACCGGATCGCCCCCGGCCTCGCGGCCGCCCTGCCGGGCCTCGGCTACGAAGGCCTGTCGGCGGTCGATGGCCCGCCGGTCCCGGGATTGATTCGGGCCGACACCCAGGTCGATCCGATCGCGTGGCGCGGCACCCGCTCGCTCGAAGACCCGGATGCGATCATCGCGGGCCTCTGCCGCGCGCTAACGCGGCAACCGGGCCGGCCGGTCGGGTTGCTGACCCACCACCGCGCGCACGACGCCGCGATCTGGGACTTCCTCGTCGACCTCCTCGGCGTGCTCCTGCGCCACCCGGCCGTGGCGATCCAGGACCCCCGGCGCCTGTTCCGGCCGGCAGCGGACGAGGCAGGCGCGCCGTGCGAGATACCCCGGATCGCCCGACCTGCGAGGGTGGCTTGAGCCCGCTCCTGTCCATCCAGGACCTTCGGGTCGACTTCTCCGGCCACGGCGCGCCGTTCCGCGCCCTGCACGGCCTGTCGCTCGACGTGGGGCGCGGGCGCACGCTGGCGCTCGTCGGCGAGTCGGGTTCGGGCAAGTCGGTGACCGCGCAGGCCATCCTGCGCATCCTGCCGCGATCGGCCGCGATCACCGGCGGGCGCATCCTGTTCGATGCGGGCGCGGCGCCGACCGACATCACCGCGCTCCCCGCGGACGGGCCGGCGATGCGCGCGATCCGCGGCGCCGGCATCGCCATGATTTTCCAGGAGCCGATGACCTGCCTGTCGCCGCTGCACACCATCGGCGACCAGGTCGGCGAGGCGCTGCGCATCCACGGCAACGCCACCCGCGCCGAAGCCGATGCGCGCGCCGTCGAGGCCTTCGCCCGCGTCGGCTTTTCCGATCCTGCGCGGGCGCTCCACACCTACCCGTTCGAGCTGTCGGGGGGCCTGCGCCAGCGCGCGATGATCGCGATGGCCCTGATCCTCAAGCCCGCGCTGCTGGTGGCCGACGAGCCGACGACGGCGCTGGACGTGACGACCCAAGCCCAGATCCTCGCCCTCCTCGCCCGGCTGCAGGGCGAGACCGGCATGGCGATCCTGCTGATCACCCACGACCTCGGCGTCGTCGCCAACGTGGCCCACGACGTGGCGGTGCTCTACCGCGGCCGCCTCGTCGAGTCGGGCCCGCGCGAGGCGGTGATGCGCCGCCCGGGCCACGCCTACCTCCGGGCCCTGCTCCACGCGGTGCCGCGCTTCGCCATGGCGCCGGGCGAGCGCCTGACGCCGATCCGCTCGGCCGACGCGGTGATCCCGTCCGCCCGGCCGCCGATCGCGACGAGGGGTACGATCCTGCGCGTCGAGGGCGTCACGAAGAGCTTCACCCTGCGCTCGGGACGGTTCGGCGGCCCGCCGCGGACCGTGCGCGCGGTCTCCGACGTGTCGCTGAAGATCGCGGCCGGCACCACCCTCGGCCTCGTCGGCGAGTCGGGCTCCGGCAAGACCACCGTCTCGAAGATCGTCATGCGGGCGCTGAGGCCTGATTCCGGCCGCGTGCTGTTCGACGACGGCGCCGGCCCGCGCGACGTGCAGGCCCTGTCCGGCCGCGGCCTGTTCGCCTACCGCCGCGCCGTGCAGTTCGTGTTCCAGGACCCCTACGCGTCGCTCGACCCGCGCATGAGCGTGCGCGAGATCCTCACCGAGCCGATGGAGGTCCACGGGGTCGGACGGACGGAGCGCCGCGCGCGGGCCGCGGCGCTGATGGCGATGGTCGGGCTCGAACCGGGGGCGCTCGCGCGCTACCCGCACGCATTTTCCGGCGGCCAGCGCCAGCGCATCGGCATCGCCCGGGCGCTCGCGCTCGAACCGCGGCTCCTGGTGCTCGACGAGCCGGTCTCGGCGCTGGACGTTTCGGTCCAGGCGCAGATCCTCAACCTGCTCAAGGACCTCCAGGCCGCGCTCGGGCTCACCTACCTCATCGTCTCTCACAACCTCGCGGTGATCGACTACATGGCCGATTCCATTGCGGTGATGTGCCGGGGGCGGATCGTCGGCCAAGCCCCCAAGGCCGCCCTGTTCCGCAACCCCGTCCACCCCTACACCCGCGCCCTGCTCGCCGCCGTGCCCGACCCGAGCCTCGACCACCCGCTCGATTTCGCGGCCGTGACCGGCGACCATTCCGACCCCGGCCGCTGGCCGGAGCCCTACCGGCTCGCCCCCGACGAGGCCGGACACATGGTCGAGATCGAGCCGGGCTACCTCGTCCGGCACGGGAGCGCCGACGCGCGGCGGGCGGCGTGAACGCGCCGCGCCCCTCCCACGCGATGGAGCGCCTGCGCCGCCGCGTGCTGGTACCGCTGTTCGACCGGCTCGGCTACGATCTCGTGCCGGCCGCCCCCGACTGGTCGCACCGCCCAACCTCGCCCCGCGAGGTCGATCTCCTGCTGTCTTCCGCAGCCGCGAGCCTGGAGCGCGACCTCGCGGCTTCCGGCATCACGCCATCGGGCGATGTCCGCGAATGGACGAAGACGTTCTGGGACCTGATCCCGTCGGCGCCGGTGCGGCAGCGGCGCGGCGGCAGCGGCTTCAACGGAGCGCTCCAGCTCTACGTGGCGCTGCGGGCCCTGAAGCCCCGCATCGTGATCGAGTCGGGCGTGTTTCGCGGCCTCACCACCTGGGTGATCCGGCAGGCCTGCCCGGATGCGTCGATCCACTGCCACGACCCCGACCTGTCGGGCCTCCAGTACCGGGACGCCGCCGCGACCTACGGCACCGCCGACTGGTCGGAGGCCGACGGCTACGGCCGCGACCCGGCCGGCACGGTGGCGTTCTTCGACGACCACGTCCCGCAGGCCCGCCGCGTGGTCGAGGCGCAGGCGCGGGGCCTCACCCGCCTACTGTTCGACGACGACGCGGCCGGCCACCGCATCCACGCCCACGGCGGCCCGGCCCACCCGACCATCGCGATGATCGAGGCCCTGCGCGATGCGTCCGAACCGATCCGCTGGCAGCGTAACGGCCGCGCCTTCGAGCAACCCGCCGACGATCCCCTGGCGCGGGCGGCCGCCGCCGCCATCGCCCGCACGCACGCCTTCGACGACCTGCACCGGGCCACGGGCTACGCGCCGGCGCGGCTGACCTCCGTGACGCTGCATGCGCCGGCCGCCTCGAGAGGGTGGGCGGCGTGACGGTGGATCGCGACGAACCTTCCCCCCTCCGTGACGGCGTTCCCGTTTCCGACGCGGCCGCCTCTCCCTCCCCCCTCTGCGGGGGAGGGTGGCCCTCGCGTCAGCGAGGGTCGGGAGAGGGAAGCGACCTCTCCGGAGAACGCGCTCCCCTCTCCCGACCCGCTGCGCGGGCCACACTCCCCCGCAGAGGGGGGAGGGAGAGGCGCGGGACCGAATGCGAGAACCCGGCAACCGGCGTTTCCCGCCGCGCGATGATGATCGGCTTCGCGGCCGTCCCGGTAGCCCATCTCGCGCCATGCGGCGCCTGCGCCGATACGATACCGTCGGCCCCCCCCGATTCCCCGCTTGTGGTCGACCTTGCCGCCCGGAACCGAAAAACCGGCGCCCGCGGCGGCACGATCCGCACCCTCGTCGCGAAGGCGCGCGACGTGCGCTACCTCTCGGTCTACGGCTACACCCGGCTCGTCGGCTACGACGCGGACCTGACCCTGAAGCCGGACGTGCTGGAGCGCTTCGTCGTCGAGGGCGGGCGCTTCACCTTCACCCTGCGCAGGGGCCACCGCTGGTCCGACGGCCATCCCTTCACCACCGAGGATTTCCGCTACTACTGGGAGGATGTCGCCAACGACCGGGACCTGAGCCCCGGCGGCCCGCCGGACGTCTTCCTCGTGGACGGCAGGCCGCCCACCGTCGAGATCCTCGATCCGCTCACCGTCCGCTACGCCTGGGACAGGCCCAATCCCCGCTTCCTGCCGGCGCTCGCGGCGGCGCGCGATCCGCTGATCTACCGGCCGGCGCACTACCTCAAGCCGATCCATCCGCGCTACGTCGGCCGCGACGCGGCCGAGGCTCTGGCCAAGGGGCAGAAGCTGCGCGGCTGGGCGGCGCTCCACAACCGGATGGACGACAACTACGAACTGAACGACCCCGACGCCCCGACGCTCCAGGGCTGGCGCCCGCGCACCCGGGCGCCCGCGACCCGCTTCGTGTTCGAGCGCAACCCGCACTACCACCGGGTCGATGCCGCCGGCACGCAACTGCCCTACCTCGACCGCATCGTCATGGATGTCGCCTCGACGGGGCTGCTGGTGGCCAAGACCAACGCCGGCGAGGCCGACCTGATGTTCCGCGGCCTGTCGATGGCCGACATCCCGAGCCTGAAGGCGGGCGAGCGCGCGCACGGCTACCGCACCCACCTGTGGCCCGTCGCCCGCGGCTCCGAGATCGCCCTCTACCCGAACCTGACGACGCTCGATCCCGGCTGGCGGGTGCTCAACCGCGATGTCCGCTACCGCCACGCCCTGTCGCTGTCCATCGACCGGCGGACGCTCAACAACACCCTGCTGTTCGGCCTCGGCACCGAGGGCAACGACACGCTGGTCCCGGAAAGCCCGCTGTTCTCGCCCGACCTGCGCACGCGCAACGCCGGCTACGACCCGGACGCCGCGTCCCGGCTCCTCGACGCCGCGGGCCTGGACAAGCGCGATCCCTCCGGCATCCGCCTGATGCCGGACGGGCGGCTCCTGGAGATCGTCGCCGAGAGCGACGGCGAGGCCGCGATGGTGCTCGACGGCCTGCTGCTGATCGGCGAGTTCTGGCGCGAGGTCGGGATCAGGCTCGTGGTCAAGCCCCAGGAGCGGACGAACCTGCGCCGCCGCTCGATCGCGGGGATGACCGTGATGGTGGCAGCTCAAGGCCTGGATCTCGCCGTGCCGACCGCGATCATGCCGCCGACGGGCCTGAGCCCGGCGCAACCCGACCACTATGCCTGGCCGCGCTGGAGCCTCCACGTCGAGAGTCACGGCGCCAGCGGCGAGCCCTGCGACCTGCCCGAGGTGCGGCGCCTGATCGACCTCGACCGGCAATGGCGGGAGACCGACGACGCGGGGCGTCAGGCCGCGATCTGGCGCGAGATGCTGGACAACCACGCCGACAACACCTGGGTGATCGGCACGGTGGCCGGCGCGCTCCAGCCGGTGGTGGCCGCCGCCCACCTCGCCAACGTGCCCGCACGCGCCCTCTACGCCTGGGACCCGACCGCGATGATCGGCCTTCAGCGCCTCGACGAGATGTTCTGGGACGATGCCGCCGGGCGGCAGGCGGGGCTGCCGTGACGCGCGCGATCCTCCGGCGGGTGCTCACCATGGCGGTGACGCTGCTCGTGATCTCGGCGCTGGTGTTCCTCATCATCAAGCTGCCGCCGGGCGATTTCCTCTCCAACCGGATCATGGAGCTGCGCTCCATGGGCGAGGCGGCGTCCGTCGCCAAGGCCGAGCTGCTGATCCGGCAGTACGGCCTCGATCGCCCGGTCTACGAGCAGTACCTGATCTGGATCGGGCTGATGCCGGGGCCGGCGGGATTTGCCGGGCTGCTCCAGGGCGACTGGGGCTGGTCGTTCGAGTACGACCGCCCGGTCTCCGAGGTGGTGGGCGACGCGCTCTGGCTGACGCTGGTCGTGAACCTCACGGCGCTGGTGTTCGTGCACATCGTCGCGATCCCGATCGCGCTCTACTCGGCGACCCACCGGCACAGCGCGGGCGACGCGGTCGTCACCGTGCTCGGCTACGTGGGGCTCGCCGTGCCCGGCTTCCTGCTGGCCCTGATCCTGCTGTTCTACGCCAACCTGTGGTTCGGTCTCTCGATCGGCGGCCTGTACGAGGCGGGCTTCACCGGCAAGCCCTGGGACTGGCCCAAGGTCCGCTCGCTGCTCGCGCACCTGGCCGTCCCGACCCTGGTGATCGGGCTCGGCGGCACCGCGGCGATGATCCGGCGGATGCGCGCGAACCTCCTGGACGAACTCGCCAAGCCCTATACCGTCACCGCGCGGGCCAAGGGCCTACCGCCCCTGCGGGCGCTGCTGAAGTACCCGTTCCGGATGTCGCTCAACCCGTTCGTGGCCGACATCGGCAACCTCCTGCCGCACCTCGTCTCCGGCTCGGTGCTGGTCTCGCTGGTGCTGAGCCTGCCCACCGTCGGCCCGCTGCTGCTCGACGCCCTGAAGAGCCAGGACCAGTTCATGGCCGGCTTCATCCTGATGTTCGTCGCCCTGCTGACGCTGGTCGGCATGCTGATCTCCGACCTCGTCCTGGTCTGGCTCGATCCGCGCATCCGCATGGGCGGGCGCTGATGCTGCGCGTGCCGGAGCCGCGCCACTTCGTCGACCCGGCCCCGTTCGATCCCGATGCCGGCGGCGGGCGCGATTCCGGCACCGCCTACGCCTCGGCGTGGCGGCTGATCCTGCGCAAGTTCCTCGGCCACCGCCTCGCGGTCGCCTCGGCGCTGGTGCTCTTCGCCCTCTACGCCGCGGTGCCGTTCGTGGAATGGCTCGCGCCCTACGAGCAGGCCAAGCGCAACGGCGACATGCTGTTCGCGCCCCCGCAACGGGTGCACCTGTTCCACGAGGGCCGCCTCGTCGGCCCCTTCGTCTACCCCTACCGGCAGCGCCTCGACCCGGACACCTTCCGCCGCGACTACGTCGGCGACACCACCACGCCGCAGCCGGTGCGGTTCCTCTGCCGGGGCGACGCCTACCGCTATCTCGGGATGATCCCGTCCGACCTCCACCTCGTCTGCCCCCCTCAAGGCGGCACCCTTCACCTCCTCGGCACCGACCGCCTCGGGCACGACCTCGTCTCGCGCATGATCTACGGCGCGCGGATCTCGCTGGTGATCGGGCTCGTGGGCGTCGCGATCTCCTTCGCGCTGGGCTTGCTGCTCGGGGGCGTCGCCGGCTACTTCGGCGGCCTCGTCGATGCCGCCGTGCAGCGGCTGATCGAGGTGGTGCGCTCGCTGCCCGAACTGCCGCTGTGGCTCGCCCTGTCGGCGGCGCTGCCGCCGAACTGGAGCCCGCTCTGGGTGTTCTTCGGCATCACCGTCATCCTCGGGCTGCTCGACTGGCCGGGCCTTGCCCGCGCCGTGCGCGGGAAGCTGCTGGCCCTGCGGGAGGAGGATTTCGTCCAGGCCGCCGAGCTGATGGGGGCCTCGCCCGCCCGCGTGATCGGCCGCCACCTGATCCCGAACTTCATGAGCCACCTCATCGCCTCGGCGACGCTGTCGATCCCGACGATGATCCTGGGCGAGACCGCGCTCTCCTTCCTCGGCTTAGGGCTTCGCCCGCCGGTGACGAGCTGGGGCGTGCTCCTGAACGACGCCCAGAACCTCGCCGCCGTTCAGCTCTATCCCTGGCTGCTCTTGCCGGTGGTGCCGGTGCTGGTGACGGTCTTGGCCTTCAACTTCATGGGCGACGGCCTGCGCGACGCCGCCGACCCGTACCACTGAGTTCGTGTCCATGGACGAGCTTGCCCGCGCCTTCACCGAGCGCCGCGCCACGATCGGCGTGGTCGGCCTCGGCTACGTCGGCCTGCCGCTGGCGCTCGCCGCCGTGCGCGCCGGCTTCACGGTGATCGGCTTCGACGTGAACCCGGAGCGGGTCGCGCGGATCGAGGCAGGCGAACCGGTGATTGCCCACCTCGACGTCGAAGCAATGCGGGCGGCGCTCGCGACGGAGCGGTTTTCCGCGACCGGCGACATGGCGCGGCTGGCGGAGGCTGACGCGATCCTGATCTGCGTGCCGACGCCGCTCACGCGCCAGCGCGAGCCCGACCTCTCCTACGTCCGCGCGACGGCCGCCGACATCGCCCGGACCCTGCGCCGCGGCCAGCTCGTGGTGCTCGAATCGACCACGTGGCCGGGGACGACGGTGGAGGTGGTCAAGCCGATCCTGGAGGCGACCGGTCTGAAGAGCGGCCGGGATGTCTTCCTCGCCTTCTCCCCCGAGCGCGAGGACCCCGGCAACAGGACCCACACGCTGGCCGGCACGCCGAAGGTGGTCGGCGGCGACGGGGACGCCGCCCGCGATCTCGCCGTCGCGCTCTACGGACAGATCGTGGCCCGCACCGTTGCAGTCTCCTCGACCCAGGCCGCGGAGGCGGTCAAGCTCACCGAGAACATCTTCCGCGCGGTCAACATCGCCCTCGTGAACGAGCTGAAGGTCGTCTACGACGCCATGGGCATCGACGTGTGGGAGGTGATCGAGGCCGCGGCCACCAAGCCCTTCGGCTTCATGCCGTTCCAGCCGGGGCCGGGCTTAGGCGGCCACTGCATCCCGATCGACCCGTTCTACCTCACGTGGAAGGCGCGCGAGCACGATGTCGCGACGCGCTTCATCGAGCTCGCCGGCGAGGTCAACCGGGCCATGCCTCACCGCGTCGTCGAGCGCTTGGCGCGGGCCCTCGACGAGCGCTTCGGGCGGGCGTTGCGCGGCGCGAAGATCCTGATGATCGGGATGGCCTACAAGCGCAACGTCGACGACGTGCGCGAGAGCCCGGCCCTCAAGCTGACCGCGCTGCTGGAAGCGCGCGGGGCAGAGGTCGCGTTCCACGATCCCTTCGTGTCCGAAATTCCGCCGACCCGCGAGTTCCCGCAGCTCGCCGGGCGCCGCTCGGTGGCGCTCGACCCCGCGATGCTGGCGGCCTGCGCGGCCGTCCTGATCGTGACCGATCACGACGGGATCGATTATCGCAGCCTCGTCGCGCACAGCCCCTTGGTGGTCGACACCCGCAACGCCTGCGCCCGGGCCGGGCTCGTGTCGGACACGATCGTCAAGGCGTGAGGAAGTCCAGCAGCGCGGCGAGCGTTTCCTCCGGCGCCTCCTCCTGCAGGGTGTGGCCGCAGGCGAGCGCGTGGCCGGACACGTCGGTGGCCTTCTCGCGCCACGTCGCCAGCACGTCGTAGAGCTGGCCCACCGTCCCCTTCGCGCCCCAGAGCGCCAGCAGCGGCACCGCGATGCGGGCGCTCGCATCCGCCGCGTCGTGCTCCAGGTCGATGGAGGCGGCCGCCCGGTAATCCTCGCAGATCGCGTGGCGCGTCGCCGGGTCGGCGTAGCAGCGCAGGTACTCGGCGAAGAGCGCCTCGCTCGTCGCGCCCGGCGTCTTCGATTGCCCATCGATCTGGCTGCGCAGGAAGAACGCCGGGTCGGCCGCGATCAGCCGCTCCGGCAGCGGCTCGGGCTGGATCAGGAAGAACCACCAGAAGTAGCGCGTCGCGAACGCTCGGTCGGTGCGGGCGTACATCGTCGCCGTCGGCGCGATGTCGAGGACGGCGAGCCGCGTGACGGCGTGCGGGTGGTCGAGGGCGAGGCGGTGCGCCACCCGGCCGCCGCGGTCGTGCCCGACGAGGGCGAAGCGCTCGTGGCCGAGCGCGCGCATCACCGCCACCTGATCGGCGGCCATCGCGCGCTTGGCGTAGGCGGCGTGGCCCACACCGCCCGGCGGCTTGTCGGAATCGCCGTAGCCGCGCAGGTCCGCGGCCACGACCGTGAAGCGCTCGGCCAAGCGCGGCGCGATCCGCCCCCAGGTCGCGTGCGTCTGCGGGTGGCCGTGCAGCAGCAGCAGCGGCGGCCCCGCGCCGCCGACGGCCGCACGGATGCGCACGCCGTCGGCGTCGATATCGTGGAGATGGAAGCCTGCGAGGAACGGGCTCGGGTGGGGCATGGCTGTCTCGTACGATCGTGCTGGGACGGCAATGCGCATGGCGGCGGACCGTTTCATCGGGCTCGCCGGACGGCGCCCGCTGCCGCATAAGACACGTGCCGCCCGCGCCCCGAGGACCGTTCCGTGACCGTCACCCAGATCACCCACCACGACCTCGACGGCTACGCGGCCGCGGCCGTCGTCGGTGCCTTCGTCGACGTGGCGCGGATCGTCCACGTGCCGCGCTACGCCGATGTCGGCCCCGTGGTCGAGGACGCGTTGAAGCAGCTCTCCAAGGCGGAGGCCCCGGAGACGCTGATCCTCACTGATCTCGGGCTGGAGCCGGTGGCGGTGAAGTTCCTCAGGAGCTTCGCCGCCCTGAACCGGCGGCGGCCCGAGGGCACCCGCCACCGCCTGATCGTCCTCGATCACCACGCCTCGTCGATCGACCAGTTGCGCCAGCACGGCCTGGAGCCGATGGCCTGCGAGGACGCGGGAACGCTCCGGCGCTTCGACCTCGAGGACCCGGACGTGACGGTCCTGATCGACGAGGGCTGCTGCGCCACGAAGATGGCCTACGCGCACCGCGCCCTGTACGCGAGCCGGGACGGTGCGGACCTCGCGACGCTCGTCGAGGCCGTGGACGCCCTCGACCTCTGGCGGAAGGACCGCCCGACGTTTGCCGGCGGCCTGATGCTCGACGAGGTGTTCTGGGACAACGTCTCCAACCTCGTGCCCGTCGGCCATCCCTGGCACGACCGCTTCGTCGGCGCGCTGCTGCGGTCGGTCTCGGGGCTGATCGGCGCGGGGCTGACGCCCGCCGCAATCGAGGTGAAGGTCGCGCAACTGCGCAGGGACATCCTCGACGACTTCCTCGACGGCGAGGCGGAGGACGACCGCACCCTCACCACCCGGATGCGGATCGCGCGCGTGCTGGCACGCTCGGACGTGCTGTTCCGGCCCCTCTCCGACGGGACGCTGCTGTCCTTCGGCCTCGATTCCGGCACGTTCCAGCGGGTCTCGGACCTGATCATGGAGCGCGGGGCGGCCACGCGCGTGGTCAACGTGCAGCGCACGGGATCGCTGTCGTTCCGCTCCAACGACGAGACGGCGCTCGACGGTGCGCGCAAGTTCCGCGGCGGCGGCCACCGCGATGCGGCGGGCGGCAAGCTGCCCGCCGGCTCGGCGTTCTCGCTATCGGACGCCATCGCCCAGGTCGAGCCGATCCTGAACCCGCCGCCGCCGGACCGGTCCGCAAGTCCCTTCGCCGCCCTGAAAGACTGGAAGGCATAGCGTGCGCACGGGAAGACGTGAGGGATTGAAGCCGACCTCCGGTCGCGGGAACGCGACGTTCAGGCGCGAAGGGGTCACGTCCGTTGCGGACAGACCGTTGCCCTGGCTAGAATATTGCCTCATGCGAACCCACGCGTGATGGGCTTGGTCGGCGCGTCCCGCGGATGGGCCTCGCGAACGGAGTCGAAGTCCATGTCAGGTCGGCAATCCCCGCGGTCGCGGGCGCCGAGGAAGGCCGCGACCGGACCTGTCGGAGGTGCGGGGAACCTGCAACGCCTCGACGGCCAGCTCTGCTTCGCGGTCTACGCTGCGGCGCACGCCTTCGGCCGCGCCTACCGCACCCTGCTCGCGGCGCACGAGTTGACCTATCCGCAGTACCTCGTCCTTCTCGTCCTGTGGGAAGAGGACGGATTGACGGTGAAGGAGATCGGCACGCGGCTGTTTCTCGATTCCGGCACCCTGACGCCGCTGCTGAATCGGCTGGAGGCGGCGGGGCGCGTGCGGCGCGCCCGGGACCGCGCGGACGAGCGGCAGGTGAGCATCTTCCTCACCGCCGAGGGACGCGGGCTGCAGGAGCCGCTGGCCTGCATCCCCGATCGGGCCGGCGCGCTGACCGGCCTCGACCCCGAGGGGCGACGTGCGCTCCTCGACAACCTCGTCACGCTGCGGGCCGGTCTGCACGCGGGCACGGAGGTCTGACCGCGCGGCGGCGGCTCACGGAACGAACCGCCGCCCTGAAAGCGGAGACGATGAGGCCCTGGCCCGGGAGGACGAGGCCCCCCCGGGCCTCAGCCCGTCTTCCTGCGCTCAGGACTGGGTCTTGAGGTAGGCGATCACGTCGTTGATCTTCTTGTCGTCGGGATAGCCCTGGAAGATCATCTTGGTGCCGGCGACCTTGGCCTTGGGATTCTTCAGCCACTCGTGCAGGTTGGCCTCGTCCCAGGTGATGCCCGCGCCCTTCAGGGCGGCCGAGTAGGTGTAGCCCTCGTAGCTGGCGGCCGGTCGGCCGACGACGCCCTTCAGGTTCGGACCGACGCCGTTCTTGACGAAGTTGTGGCACGCCTTGCAGGGCGCGAACGCCTTCTCGCCCGCCGCGGCATCGCCGGCCTCCTGGGCCTGGGCGGACAGGGGCAGCAACAGCGCGAACGCGGCGCCGAGGATCAGGTCACGCATGGTAGTTCCTCCGTTTGGACGGCAACGACCGCCCGCGATTTTATGGCAGAGCTTGTCTATCTGGAACAAGTCGAGACTGAAACGCCCTCGGGCGCCGCGCGCGCCTGCGACCAAAAGAAGCCTCGAAGCGCGCCCCGGCGTCCGCCGGCCGCCCGTGCACACCGCCGGCCTTTGACGTACGCTTCGGACGCTGCATCCTGTTCCTCTGAACAGCAGGCGCCGAGGCACCTGAGCGGAACCTGAAGGTGCGGCAAACGCATCGAAAAACGCCGGAGGGACCAACGCCGTGTCGATCCGCTTTCCCGAACCCGACGCGGGGGTCGTCGCCCGCCGCGAGGCGATCATCGCCGGCCTTCGCCCCCTCGTCGCGCCCGAGGCCCTGGTGACGACCGAGGACGAGCGCCGCGCCTTCGAGACAGACGGGCTCACCGCCTACCGCAGGATGCCGCTGGCCGTGGTGCTCCCCTCCACGACCGAGGAGGTCTCGGCGGTGATGGCCTACTGCCACGCGCAAGGGCTCCGCGTCGTGCCCCGCGGCGCCGGCACGTCGCTCGCCGGCGGCGCCATCGCGCAGGCGGACGCGATCATCCTCGGCGTGGCCAAGATGACCCGCGTGCTCGACCTCGACTTCGCGAACCGCACCGCGCGGGTGCAGAGCGGGCTCACCAACCTCGCGATCTCGGGCGCCGTCTCCCACGAGGGCTTCTTCTACGCTCCCGACCCGTCGAGCCAGCTCGCCTGCACCATCGCCGGCAACATCGCGATGAATTCCGGCGGCGCGCACTGCCTCAAGTACGGCGTCACCACCAACAACCTGATGGGCGTGACGCTGGTGATGAACGACGGCACGGTGGTCGAGCTCGGCGGCGACCATCTCGACAGCGGCGGCTACGACCTGCTCGGGCTGGTCTGCGGCTCGGAGGGGCAGCTCGGCATCGTCACCGAGGCCACGGTCCGGATTCTTCGCGCGGCGGAGGGCGCGCGGCCGGTGCTCGTCGGCTTCGCCTCGGTCGAGGATGCCGGCGCCTGCACCGCCGCGATCATCGCCGCCGGCATCATCCCCGTGGCGATCGAGTACATGGACCGCGAGGCGATCCTCATCACCGACGACTTCGCGGGCGCCGGCTACCCGCGCGACGCCGAGGCGATGCTCATCATCGAGGTCGAGGGGTCGGACACCGAGTGCACGGCGATGCTTGCCCGCATCGAGACCATCGCGCGGGACTTCCGGCCCACCAGCATCCGGGTCTCGAAGTCCGAGGCCGAGTCCGCCGCGATCTGGAAGGGCCGCAAGTCCGCCTTCGGTGCGACGGGGCGCATCTCCGACTACATCTGCATGGACGGCACCATCCCCACCGGCCAGCTCGCCCCGGTGCTGGAGCGCATCGGCGCGATCTGCGCAGGCTACGGCCTGCGCGTCGCCAACGTGTTCCATGCCGGCGACGGCAACCTGCACCCGCTGATCCTGTTCGACATCAACACTCCCGGCGAGTTGCAGAAGGCGGAGGCCGCAGGCGATGAAATCCTCAAGCTCTGCGTCGAGGTCGGCGGCTGCCTCACCGGCGAGCACGGCGTCGGCATCGAGAAGCGCGAGCTGATGCGCTTCCAGTATACTCAGGCCGACCTCGACCAGCAGATGCGGGTGCGCAACGTCTTCGATCCCGGCTGGCTGATGAACCCCGCCAAGGTGTTTCCGCTGGACGGGCGCGTCGGCGCCTGACCACGCGGGCGGGCAGCCCTGCGGAGGTCTTCCTGGCCTTCCTCCGGCTCGGGCTCACCGCCTTCGGCGGCCCGGTCGCGCATCTCGGCTTCTTCCGGGAGACCTTCGTCGTGCGGCGGCGCTGGCTCGACGAGGCGGGCTACGCCGATTGCGTCGCGCTCTGCCAGGTGCTGCCGGGGCCGACCTCCAGTCAGGTCGGGATGCTGATCGGCCTGCGGCGGGCCGGCGCGCGCGGCGCCGTCGCGGCCTGGCTCGGCTTCACCCTGCCCTCCGCCCTCCTCCTCACCCTGTTCGCCCTCGGCGTCGCGCGATTCGGCCCGAGCTTGGGCGAGGGCTGGCTGCACGGCCTCAAGGCCGCCGCCGTGGCGGTGGTGGCCCAGGCCGTGATCGGCATGGCCCGCGGCCTCGCCCCGGACGCTCCACGACGCGCAGCCGCGGCGGCGGCGGCGGTTCTGGCGTTGACAGTGCCCGGCGCGCCCGGCCAGATCGGCGCGATCCTGCTCGGCGCCGCCTTCGGCCTCGCCCTGTATCGCGACGCCCCGGTGCCGGAGGGCGTCGACACTGCGCATTCCGGCCGCCGCACCGGCGCCCTGTGCCTCGCCCTCTACGGGCTCCTGCTCGTCGGACTGCCGGTGCTGGCCGCCGCGCATCCGGCGCGCGATACGGCGCTGGCCGCGGCCTTCTACCGGGCCGGCGCCCTGGTCTTCGGCGGCGGCCACGTGGTGCTGCCCCTCCTCCAGGGGGCGCTGGTGCCGGGCTTCGTCTCGAACGACGCGTTCCTGGCCGGCTACGGGGCGGCGCAGGCGGTGCCGGGGCCGCTCTTCACGCTGGCGGCCTATCTCGGGGCGGCGATCGACGGCGTCGGGGGGGCTGCCCTCGGCCTCGTCCTCATCTTCCTGCCCTCCGCCCTCCTCGTTCCCGGCATCCTGCCGTTCTGGGCGGCGCTGCGCCGGGCCGCGTGGGCCGCCCGCGCGCTGAAGGGCGTGAACGCGGCGGTGGTCGGCCTGCTGGCCGCCGCGCTCTACGATCCGGTCTGGACCTCCGGCATCCGCGGCGCGCCCGACCTCGCGATCGCGATGCTCGCCTTCCTCGGCCTGACGGCGGCCCGCGCGCCCGCATGGCTCGTGGTCGCGCTCGCCGCCGTTGCAGGGGCCATGGCGGCCGGATGGCCGGGGGCGTGAGGGGCAACCGCCTCGCTCGGATCGTGTTTCAGGTTGAAATTCAGACCTGCGCGATCGGCGCGCCCGGCGACGGCGACCGGATCGGTTCGCGCCATCGTCCGCGGCGAGCGGACGTACGACGAAGACCCATCACGCGCCAAGCCTTCAGAGCGTGGTCGTCGAGGTGAGGTCGTCGGCGCAGCGTGAAAGAACGCCGGCGAGATGCGATACCTGCTCTCGACCGACGGAGGCCGTCATCACGTCCTCGATCTCCTGCACGCGCAGATGCGCCTGCATGAGTGTTGCCTGCCCCAGGCCCGTGAGCCTGCTGCGCAGGACACGTCCATGGGTCGGGTCGGTCTCACGGGTCAGTCGGCCGTTGCGCTCCAGGTTGACCAGAATGCCCTGCATCGTCTGCGGGGTTACGAAGGCCGTGCGCGCCAGCCGCGCGTTCGAGATCCCCGTCTCCGCCTCGATGGCACAGAGCACGGCATATTGCGGAGCTGTCAGGTTCAGCGGGCGCAGCACGTCGTCCATGCGGACGCGGAGGGCGTGCTGGGCGCGCTTCAGGGCATAGCCGAGCCGCTTGGCGACGGGATCGGGCATGCTCCGGATTGACATATCAGGCTCCTTACATTCAATATCAGGAGCCTGATGATGGCTTAGAACACACCGATCTTCAATCGCAGGGCCTCCCCATGACCAAGCTCGATCCGTCCGCCGGATACCTCACGCTGATCAACACCTTCGATGTCGAACCCGACCGCGCCGCGGAACTCCTCGCGGTTCTGTCCAAGGCCACGGAGGAGACCATCCGCTCCGTGCCCGGCTTCATCTCGGCCAATCTCCACGTCAGCCGGGATGGCCGTCACATTGCCAACTACGCCCAATGGCGGAGCCAAGCCGACATGGATGCCATGCTCGCCGACCCGGCCGCACAGGTGCACATGCGCGAGGCAGCCGGGATCGCGACGTCCTTCAACCCGATCGTCTACGATCTGCGCGAGGTCCACGAAGCCTGAACG
The DNA here is from genome assembly GCF_964242245.1 of uncultured Methylobacterium sp. Lineage (NCBI taxonomy): Bacteria > Pseudomonadati > Pseudomonadota > Alphaproteobacteria > Hyphomicrobiales > Methylobacteriaceae > Methylobacterium > uncultured Methylobacterium sp. Next base: position 32,739 of record NZ_CAXTBY010000012.1, read on the forward strand.
CGGAAGGCGTGAACGGCTGCTCTGGAGTCGCAAGCCGACCGTCCGGCCCACCCTCGATGAGCAACGGAGGCATCAACCCCCGCGCGAGCCGCGTTGACTTGAACCCGCGTTGCCGACATCCCTTCGGGCATGTGCAGGATCGCGTTCCCGACGGCGCCGAACCCGTGTCCGGGCCTCCGGCCGGCCTCGTCGATCCCGTGAGTCGTCCCGGAACGGATGCCATCGTGCCGCAGAGCCTCCGCTTCCTCGAGGCGGGCAGCGAGACCGGGCGCGAGATCCTGGCGAAGGACTGGTCCGACACGGCGCTGGGCGAGACCGCGGCATGGCCGGTCTCGCTCCGCACGACGCTGGCGATGATGCTGGCCTGCCCGGTGCCGATGTACCTCGCCTGGGGCCCGGAGCTGATCAGCCTCTACAACGACGCCTACCGGGCATTTCTCGGCGACCGGTTGGCGGGAGCGCTCGGCACGCGCCTGCCCGATCTCTGGTCCGATATCTGGGCCGACATCGCGCCCCTCTGCGCCCGGGCGCTTGCCGGCGAGCGGGTCTCCCTGCGGGACATGCCGCTGACGATGATCCGCCACGGCCGACCCGAAGAGACCTGGTGGACGTTCTCCTACTCGCCCGTGCACGACGATGCCGGAGCCGTCGCCGGCATGCTCTGCATCACCGGCGACACCACGGCCCAGGTCCTGGCGGAGCGGGAACGGGCCGCGAGCCAAGCCCGCCTCGACCTGGCGCTCTCGGCCGGCAACGGCATCGGCACCTGGGACTGGGATACCCAGGCCGACCGGGTCACGGCCGATGCGCGCTTCGCCCGCCTCTACGGCGTCGACCCGGAGAAGGCTGCGGCCGGCACGCCGGTCGCCGCCTTCTTCGAGGGCATCCATCCCGACGACGTCGCGCGGGTGGAGGCGAAGATCGCCGAGGCGATGCGGACCGGCGGAGATTTCGCGTCCGAGTACCGCCTCGTCCGGCCCGAGGGCGTGCGCTGGGTCGCCGCGCAGGGACGCTGCGTGCTCGACGGGAACGGTGCGCCCCTGCGGTTTCCCGGCGTCACCTTCGACATCACCGAGCGTCGGATCGCCGAGGAGGCGGTGCGGGCGGCAGCCCAGGAGCTGCGCCTCGTCGCCGACGCCCTTCCGAGCCTGATCGCCTTCATCGACCCGTCGCTGACCTATCGCTTCGCCAACGCGGCCTACGAATCGTGGTTCTCGAAGCCGCTCTCGGAGGTGATCGGGCACGACGTGCGGGACCTCGTCGGCGAGGCCGGGATGACGGCGCGGAAGGAGGCGTTCGACACCGTGCTCGCCGGCAAGGACGTGCAGTTCGAGGTGGATTGGCCGCACCCGGACGGTCGTCCCCGCACCGCCGACATCCGCTACCTGCCCCGCCGAAGGGCCGACGGCACGGTCGACGGCTTCTACGCCTTCGTGCACGACATCACCGACCGCAAGAGCATCGAGGCCTCGCTCACCCGGCAGGTCGAGGCCCGAACCCGGGAGCGCAACCGCCTCTGGGAGACGACGAACGACCTGATGGGCACGGCCGGGCTCGACGGCTACCTCAAGGCCGTCAATCCGGCCTGGACCCGCGTGCTCGGCTGGAGCGCGGAGGAGCTGCTCGCGCGCCCCTTCGCCGCGATTATCGACGCCGCCGACCATGCCGAGACCGCTGACGTCGTGGCGCGGCTGGCAAGCGGCGAGCCCGTCGACGGCTTCGTCGACCGCGTCATCCGCAAGGATGGGGAGCGGCTCACCGTGATGTGGAACGCGGTGCCGGAGGGCGCGCTGTTCTACGTCATCGGCCGCGACATCACCGAGCAGCGCGCGGTCGAGGAGCTGCTGCGTCAAGCCCAGAAGATGGAGGCGGTCGGCCAGCTCACCGGCGGCCTTGCGCACGACTTCAACAACCTGCTTACCGGCATCGTCGGCTCGCTGGACCTGATGCAGACCCGAATCCGTCAGGGCCGGATCGAGCAGGTCGGGAAGTACGCCACGGCGGCCCTGTCCTCGGCCAACCGCGCCGCCGCCCTGACGCACCGCCTGTTGGCCTTCGCCCGCCGGCAGCCGCTGGAGCCCAAACCCACCGACGCCAACGGGCTGATCGCCGGCATGGAGGATATGCTGCGCCGGACGTTGACCGAACGGGTCGGCCTGGAGATCGTCACCGCCGGCGGCCTGTGGCTGACGCTGTGCGACCCGCACCAGCTCGAGAACGCGATCCTCAACCTTGCGATCAACGCCCGCGACGCGATGCCGGAGGGCGGCCGCCTCGTGGTCGAGACCTGCAACACCCACCTCGATCGCGCCTACGCCCGGCTGCACCCGGAGGTCGAGCCGGGTCAGTACATCTGCATCTGCGTCACGGACACCGGCACAGGCATGAGCCCGAACGTGGCGGCCAAGGCCTTCGACCCGTTCTTCACCACGAAGCCGCTCGGCCAGGGCACGGGCCTGGGGCTGTCGATGATCTACGGCTTCGTCAAGCAGTCGGACGGGCACGCCAAGATCTACTCGGAGGTCGGCTCGGGCACGACGATCAAGATCTACCTGCCGCGCCACCGCGGCGCGCCCGCGGCCGAGGGCACCGCGCCGGGCGTCGCCCCGTCGCTGCGGGCCGAGCGCGGCGAGACGGTGCTGGTGGTCGAGGACGAGGCCGTGGTGCGCGACCTCATCGTCGAGGTGCTGGGCGAACTCGGCTACCGGGCGCTGGAAGCGATCGACGGCCCGGCGGGCCTGCGCATCGTCGAATCGCAGGCGCGGATCGACCTGATGGTGAGCGATGTCGGGCTGCCGGGCCTCAACGGGCGCCAGCTCGCCGACCGCGCCCGGCTGGTGCGGCCCGGCCTGAAGGTGCTGTTCATCACGGGCTACGCCGAGAACGCGATGTTCGGCAACGGCGGCCTGGAGCCGGGCATGCAGATGATCACCAAGCCGTTCCCGGTGGAGGTGCTGGCCAGCCGCATCCGCGAGATCATCGAGGGGTGATCTACTCCGCCGCCGGCATGTTGAGGGCCAGCAGCCGCCGGGCGCGGGCGCCGGACCGGGTTTCGGTCAACTGGCTCGCCGGATCGTGGCCGGCGGCGAGCCCGCGGCGGCCGTCGGTGATGGCGGCGTGGACCCCGTCCACGGCGAGGATCAGGGCGCTGACCGTGCGGGTGTCGATCGCGCGCTCGCGGGCGTAGCGCACCACGTCGGCGACGAGGCCGTCGACCTCCAGCGCCAGGGTGTCGAGCTCGGCCTTGGTCGTCGCGGCGCGGACTTCGCGCATCACGTCGAGCAGGCGGTCGAGGACGATGTCGACCCGCTCCCGGCGCTTCCGGGCGAGTCGCTGGCCGAGCCACGCGACGGTCGAGCCGATCGTGCCGCCGAAGAAGGCCAGCAGGTAGATGTAGTCCTCGTAACGATCGAGGAAGGTCTGCTGCTCGCGCTCGAAGTAGTCGACCGCGCCGGGATGGTTCGGCAACCGGGCGGAGGTGGCCGCCACGGTGGTGTCGAAGTCCGGCGCCTTCATCAGCTTGGCGACCGGGGCCACCGCCGCGAGCCGCGAGCGCCACTCGAACAGGTGCTGGGTGGCGGATGCCACCGCCACCCGGCTCACGGAGCCGCGCGCCATCAGCCGATAGGAGGCACCCACCGTCTTGACCTCATCGGCCGGCCGCTTTGGGCGGCCGCCGAAGGTGCCCGGGGGAATCGTGACCGATTGCAGCTCGGGGTAGCGCTGCAGGAGCGCCTCGCCGTCGGGCACCGCGACGAGGCCGACCTTCCGGTCCGGCAACCCCATCTCCACCGCGTGCACCGTGGCGACCGCCGCCTTCGAGGACGGGCTCGCGATGATCGCCACCGCATCGACTCGCTTCTCGGCGATCGCGGCGGTGACCTCGCTGGCCTTGAGCGGCACCAGGGCGACCTGCCCGGGCGGAATCTCCTCTCCGGCCCCGATCTCAGGATCGGCAGGCAGGAAGTCATAGAAGGTGAGCAGGTTCGTGACGAAGGGCATGTCGGCGCCGTGGCGCACCACGATCCCGAGGCGCTTGCGCGCGAGGTCGGGGAAGTCGTCGATGTCGCCGGCCTCGGAGGCCGCGACGATCAGGGCCTCGTCGTGCAGGATCGCGAGCGTCAGGCCGTTCTCGGGGAGCAGAACGTCCGGCCGAACGATGGCGAGGTCTGCGGTGTTCGACTGAAGCGCGGCGGCGCTGTCGCGCACGTCGTCGTAGCGGATCACCTTCAGCCGCACGTCCTCGCGGGCGCGGGCAAGCGCGTTGGCGTAGGCCTCGATCAAGGCCGTCTCCGGCCCGTCCTGAGGACCAACGGCGACGGTGAGCGTGGTCGGACGCGACAGGTAGACCACGGCGGCCGCGACCGCGGCGAGCCCGAGGGCGAGCAGCACCAGGAGCCACTCGCGCCTCAACAGGGCGACCGATGCTGCGTGGACGAGACCATGACCGTTCCTGCGGCGTTGCCTGCGCTCCGTGCACGGAGCATGGAACCCAAACCTGTCCAGAGCGTGAAGAACCCGTGAAACGCCCAACCGTTGCAGAGGCCCGCGCGGGGCGCGCGGCAAGACCCGCGCCTCGGATCACGGCCGCCTGGATCGAGCGGGCGGCCCTGCACTACCTCGAGCGCTACAGCGCGTCCGTGGAGATGCTGCGCCGGACGCTGCGCCGCCGGGTCGAGAGACGGGCCCGCGCTCGCGGCGACGAGCCGGCCGCGTTCGCGGAGATGGTGGAGACGACGGTGGCGCGCGCCGTCGCGGCCGGGCTCGTCGACGATAGGCGCTTCGCCGCCGCGCGGCTGGCAACCTTGCGCCGTCGCGGCGCGTCGGCCCGCGGCGCCTCGGCCAAGCTCGCCGCCAAGGGTCTGACGCGGGATATCGTGGAGGCCGCGATGGAGGCCGAGCGCGAGGCCGCCCCCGAGGCCGACACGGCGGTCGAGGCCGCGGCCGCGCAGGCCTACGCCAAGCGGCGGCGCCTCGGGCCGTTCCGGCGGCCGGACACCCGGGCGCTCCATCGCGACCGGGATCTGGCCGCCCTGGCGCGGGCCGGTTTTCCCTACGCTCTTGCCCGCCGCACCGTCGACGCCGAGATCGAACCGGACGAGGGGTGACACCTGGAACCCACGGGCGGGCGCACCACTTCCCCGGCCATCACCGGCAGAGGCCGCGCATGCCGCGCCGGTCGCCGCGAGACGGGGAGACATCATGATCGATCGCAAGGCGCACGCCGTCTGGCAGGGCAACGGCAAGTCGGGCAAGGGCCGGATCACGACCGGGTCCGGCGTGCTCTCGGACCAGCCCTACGGCTTCAACACCCGCTTCGAGGGCGCGCCCGGCACCAACCCGGAGGAGCTGATCGCGGCCGCCCATGCCGGCTGCTTCACCATGGCGCTCGCGTTCCAGCTCCAGGAAGCGGGGCTCGCCGCCACCGAGATGACGACCGAATCCGTCGTGACGCTGGAGAAGGACGGTCCCGGCTTCAAGGTGACGAAGTCGGCGCTGACGCTGACCGCGACGATCCCCGGGATCGATCAGGCCAAGTTCGACGAACTGGCCCACGCCGCCGAGATCGGCTGCCCGATCTCGAAGGTGCTCGACTGCGAGATCACCCTGAAGGCGACCCTCAAGCCGGCCTGATCGTCTTGGCGGAACCCGCGCGCCGGGGTGCGGCATCGCGGACCGGGGGCAACGTCATCGTCCGGCCTTGCCTCCGGGGAGCTCAGGTTCATTGTTTGTTCGATGGACGAAACGCTCGCCAAGAAGCTGCGCATCCTCGCGGACGCGGCCAAGTACGACGCCTCGTGCTCCTCCTCGGGCGCGCCCAGGCGCAAGGCCGGCAAGGGCGAGCTCGGCTCGACCACGGGTGCCGGCATCTGCCACGCCTACACGCCGGACGGGCGCTGCATCTCGCTGCTCAAGATCCTGCTGACGAACTACTGCCTGTTCGACTGCGCCTACTGCATCAACCGCCGGTCCTCGAACGTCGCCCGCGCGCGCTTCTCGGTGCAGGAGGTGGTGACGCTGACGGTGGAGTTCTACAAGCGCAACTACATTGAGGGATTGTTCCTGTCGTCCGGCATCATCAAGTCGCCGGACTACACGATGGAGCTGCTGACGCGGGTGGCAAAGTCGCTGCGGCGCGAGCATGGATTTCGCGGCTACATCCACCTGAAATCCATTCCCGAGGCGAGTCCCTGGCTGATCGAGGAGGCGGGCCTCTACGCCGACCGGCTCTCGATCAACGTCGAGCTGCCGACGGAGGCGAGCCTCCAGCGGCTCGCGCCGGAGAAGGACGGCGCGACGATCCAGGGGGCGATGGCGCAGATCTCCGAGCGCATCGTCGAGGCGCGGGCCGAGGGCCGACGGTTCTCGCCCGCCGGCCAGTCGACGCAGGTGATCGTCGGCGCCGATGCGACGACCGACGAGGCCCTGATCCGCAAGAGCGCGCACCTCTACGGCAGCGTCGGCCTGAAGCGGGTGTACTACTCCGCCTTCAGCCCGATCCCCCAGGGCTCGGGCATTCTGCCGCTCAAGGCGCCGCCCCTTCAGCGCGAGCACCGGCTGTACCAGGCCGACTGGCTGATCCGGTACTACGATTTTTCCGCCGACGACGTGGCGGACGCCGCCGAGGACGGGATGTTCTCTCTCGACATCGATCCGAAGCTCGCTTGGGCCCTGAAAAACCGCCATCGCTTTCCCGTCGACGTGAACCGGGCCGACCGGGAGATGCTGCTGCGGGTGCCGGGCCTCGGGGCGCGGGCCGTCGACAAGATCGTCCGCGCGCGCCGCCACACGCGGCTGCGGCTTGCCGACGTTGACCGCCTGTCCTCGGCCCTGAAGCGGGCGCGGCCGTTCCTGATCGCCGCCGACTATACCCCGGCGGGACTGACCGACCGGCTCGACCTGCGCACGCGGCTCGCGGAGCCGGCGCGGCAGTTGAGCTTATTCTGATGGTGAGCGTGCAGATCTGCCTCTTCCCTCCCCTCTCTGCGGGGGAGGATGGCCCGCGAGCTAAGTCGGGAGAGGGGAGCGACCGTGTGGGATACGGCGCTCCCTTCTCCCGACCCTCGCTGACGCGAAGCCCGCCCTCCCCCGCAAAGGGGGGAGGGTTCGGCACGGCGAACGAATTTGCAGGGCCATGAGAGCGCCCCTTCCGATCCGGCAGGTGGAGTCGTGCGCGCTTCGCACGATCCTGCTTCGACCCGGCGCCGACCTCGTCGGCTTTCGGTCGGCCCTGCGCCGCCTCGTCGCCGACGGCGTCCCGCCCGAGCGCGTGACATGGTCGATCGGCGACGCGCCCGGCCTGTTCGGGGACGCCGCGTCCGCCCCCTCCACCGCGGCGGCCGTGCATTTGCCGAAACCGGTGGCCGGGCTGATCCCGATGGCGGTGCCCCACCGCGATCCTGAGCGCTACGCGCTGCTGCACACTCTCGTCCGACGAGTGCTTGCCGGCGAGCGGCACCTGCCGGAGGTGGCAAGCGACCCGCTGGTCCACCGCCTGAACCTCATGCGCAGGGCGGTCGCCCGCGACCTGCACAAGATGCACGCCTTCCTGCGCTTCCGCCGAACGGAGGATGCGGACGGCGAGCGCTTCGTCGCGTGGTTCGAGCCGGACCACCACATCCTGGCGGCGGCGGCACCCTTCTTCGTCGATCGCTTCCGGGCGCTGACGTGGTCGATCCTGACGCCGGAAGGGTCGGCGCACTGGGACGGCGCGGCGCTGACCTTCGGACCGCCGGGACGCCGAGAGCACCTGCCCGCGGGCGACGGCTTCGAGGCCGGCTGGCGCGACTACTACGAGAGCACGTTCAACCCGGCCCGCACCAACCTGAAGGCGATGCGGGCGGAGATGCCCAGGAAGTACTGGCGCAACATGCCGGAGACCGCAGCCATCCCCGGCCTCGTCCGGGCGGCGGCCGCGCGCACCGCACAGATGATCGAGAGGAGCCCGACGATGCCCGCGAAGCGCGACCCCGTCCGTGCCGTTGCCGCCATGGCGGATCAGGACCCGAAGACGCTGGATGCGCTGAACGCGATCATCAAACGGTCCGAGTCGCTGGTGCCCGGCGCGACGCAGGCGGTGCTCGGCGAGGGGCCGGTCGGCGCGACGATCGCCTTCGTCGGCGAGCAGCCGGGCGACCAGGAGGACCGGCAGGGCCGCCCCTTCGTCGGACCGGCCGGGCAGCTCCTCGTCCGCGCCATGGCTGACGCGGGGGTGGACCGCGAGGCGAGCTACCTCACGAACGCCGTCAAGCACTTCAAGTTCGAGGCGCGCGGCAAGCGCCGCATCCACCAGAAGCCGACGGCGGGCGAGGTCAGCCACTATCGCTGGTGGCTCGACCGGGAACTCGATTTCGTCGCGCCGAAGCTCGTGGTGGCGCTCGGCGCGACCGCGGTGCTGGCACTGACCGGCAAGGCGATCCCGGTCACCCGCGCCCGGGGGCCGTTCCGGTTCGAGCGCCTGGACAACCGCCAGGGTTTCATCACCGTGCATCCCTCCTACCTGCTGCGCCTGCCCGACGAGGCCAAGGCGGAGGCCTACGCGGCCTTCGTCGACGACCTGCGGCGGGTGGCGGAACTCGGACGGGAGCTTGCCGCCTGACGCGGCTGCGAGCCCGGTCGCGACCCTAACATCCCGAAGCGCCCGCGGGTTGGCAGCCGTCGGCGGAGCTTGTACCTCCGGGCATCAGTGAGGGAGCACGGAGAGGTCATGCGGCTTGTCGTCGTCGGCGCCGACGGGCGCATGGGGCGAATGCTGATCCGGGCGGTGGCGGAGGCTCCGGGCTGCACCCTGTCGGGCGCGGTCGAGCGCGAGGGCTCGGCGGCGCTCGGGCAGGATGCCGGGACGCTGGCCGGCCTGTCACCGCTCGGCGTACCCGTCACCGACGATCCGCTGGCGGCCTTCGCGGGAAGCGACGGGGTGCTCGATTTCACCGTGCCGGCGGCCACCGTGTTCTTCGCCGAGCTCGCGGCGCAGGCCCGCATCGTCCACGTCATCGGCACCACCGGCCTGTCGGAGGACGACCTCGCCAAGCTCCGGGCCGCCGCCTACCACGCCCGCCTCGTGCGCTCGGGCAACATGTCGCTCGGCGTCAACCTCGTCGCCGCGCTGGTGCAGCGGGTGGCGGCGGCGCTGGGTGAGGAGTTCGACATCGAGATCGCGGAGATGCACCACCGCATGAAGGTCGATGCGCCGTCGGGCACCGCGCTGCTCCTCGGCGAGGCGGCTGCGGCCGGCCGCAGCGTGCGCCTGCCCGACGTGCGGGTCTCGGCCCGCGACGGCCATACCGGCGCGCGACGGCCCGGCGACATCGGCTTCGCGAGCCTGCGCGGCGGCAGCGTCGTCGGCGACCATTCCGTGATCTTCGCCGGCGCGGGCGAGCGCATCACCCTGTCCCACCACGCCGAGGATCGCAGCCTGTTCGCCAGCGGCGCGGTGCGGGCGGCGCTCTGGGCGCATCCGAAGCCGCCGGGCCTGTACGCCATGACGGACGTGCTCGGGCTTTAAGCCAGTGCGCCCTTTAAGCGTTTGCCGCGCTTGGGCACCGGGACCGGCTCTGATAGGAGCCGCGCGAGCCCGCCCCTTCGATCTTACCCCGGAAAGTCCCGACCGACATGGACCGCCTGCTCGTCCTCACTCGCCACGGCCAGAGCGAGTGGAACCTCAAGAACCTGTTCACGGGCTGGCGCAACCCGGACCTGACCGAACTCGGCGTCGAGGAGGCCCTGAAGGCCGGGCGCTGGCTGAGGAGCGAGGGCTACGGCTTCGACGTGGCCTTCACCTCCGATCTCGGGCGCGCGCAGCGCACCTGCACCCTGATGCTCGCGGAGATGGGCCTCTCCGGCATCGAGACCGTCCGGTCGCAGGCTCTGAACGAGCGCGACTACGGCGACCTCTCGGGCCTCAACAAGGAGGACGCAAGGGCGCGCTGGGGCGCCGAGCAGGTCCACCAGTGGCGCCGCTCCTACGACGTGCCGCCCCCCGGCGGCGAGAGCCTGAAGGACACCGCAGCCCGCGTGCTGCCCTACTACATCGAGACCATCCTGCCCCGCGTGATGGCCGGCAACCGGGTGCTGGTGGCCGCCCACGGCAATTCGCTCCGCGCCCTGGTCATGGTCCTCGATCACATGACCACCACCACCATCGCCGGCCTGGAGATCGCCACCGGCGTGCCCCTGGTCTACCGCCTGAAGGCCGACACCACCGTCGCGATGAAGACGGTGCTGGAGCGCGACATCGACCAGGATTGAGGGTGCCGACGTGTCGGTCGCGCTCGCACCCGGCCTGATCCACCATCCGGGCTTCCTCGACGCGGAGGCGCGAGGAACCCTCGCGGGGCAGGTCGCGGCCGTTCTCGCCGAGGCCCCGCCCTTCACGCCGACGATGCCGCGCACCGGAAAGCCGTTCTCGGTGCGGATGTCGAACGCCGGGCCGCTCGGCTGGGTCTCCGACCGGTCCGGCTACCGCTACCAGTCGCTCCATCCCGAGACCGGACGGCCCTGGCCGCCGATGCCCGCGGTCGCGTTCACCGCCTGGGCGGCGCTCTCCGGCTATCCCGATCCGCCGGAGGCCTGCCTGATCAACCTCTACGCGCCGGGCACCCGCATGGGCCTGCACCAGGACCGCGACGAGGCGGATCTCGCAGCCCCCGTCCTGTCGCTGTCCCTCGGCGCGCCCGCCCTGTTCCGCTACGGCGGGCTGAGGCGCGGCGACCCGACCCGCTCGGTGCGCCTGATGCCCGGCGACGCCCTGGTGATCGGCGGCCCCGCGCGCCTGATCCACCACGGCATCGACCGGATCTTTTCCGACGGCGATCTCCTGTCTGGTGCGGAGGCGGTCCTGCCCGGCCTCCCACTGAGTGGGCGCTGCAACCTGACCCTGCGGCGGGTGACGTGCGCGGCGGTCGCTTGAGACGCGTGCGGGAGAGAGGCTCTGGAAGCACCGCCGCGCAGTGGCCGCCACGCGCGCGCTTCATCCGCCGCATCTTCTCGGCCTGGAACCTCGTGGCCCACGCCCTCGGAATCGTCGCTGCCGCGTCCGCAAATCGGAGACTGGCGTGGGCTGCGGCATGACGGGGAACGCCGCAGCGACCTAGGTCGTGAACCCATAAATCGGGATTTGGATCGGCGTGGCGTCTGGGTGGTTTTCTCTGGGTATGGAGGAGCCGATGGGACGCTACGATTTGACGGACAAGGAATGGGCGGCGATCGAGCCGGTGCTGCCGACGGACGTGCGCGGCAAGGAGCGGGTGGATGATCGTCGGGTGCTGAACGGGATCTTCTGGCGTCTGCGCACGGGTGCGCCGTGGGCGGAAATCCCGGCGCGCTACGGTCCGGTCACCACCTGTGGCAACCGCTTTCGTCGGTGGCGCAAGCGCGGCGTATGGGACCGTGTTCTTGCTGCCGTGTCAGAGACTTACGATGGCGACATTCAGATGATCGACGCCACCAGCGTGCGCGTGCACCAGCAGGCCGCCACCGCCAAAAAAAAGACGACCGATCCCGTTGCATGGGTCGCTCGCGCGGCGGCCTGACCACCAAGATCCACGCCCTCGTCGATGCCCAGGGCCGGCCGATCGCCCTCAAGCTGACCGAGGGCCAAGCCCACGACGGCAAGGCTGCCGACGACATGCTGGGCGAGCTTGGCGCCGGTCAGATCCTGCTCGGCGACCGGGCCTACGACAGCGACGCGCGCCGTCAGCGCCTCTCCGAACAAGGCGCCTGGGCCAATGTCCGGCCGATGCCCAACCGCAAGAACGTCCCAGCCTTCAGTGCCTTCCTGTATCGTTACCGCAATCTGGTCGAGCGTTTCTTCAGCAAGATCAAGCATTTCCGAGCCGTCGCGACACGCTACGACAAGGATTCGGGAAACTACCTCGCCAGCGTCAAGCTCGCCGCCATCCGCATCTGGCTCCGAAGTAATGAGTCTACGGCCTAGGGCGCTCCGACCCGCTTGACACCGGAAGAATGCGGGCCGACCCATCGAACTCGGATGGGCACCTCCTGGGATGCCCGACGGAGACCGACGTCCGATGCGGCTACGCCACGTGATTCGTCTCCTTGGGCTCCTGGCGCCCGCGGCGGCGCTCGGCCTCGCCGCCTCGATGCCGGCGGTGGCGGTGGAGCCGGTCTACCCGGCGGGCTCGCGCTTCGGCTTCGCGCCGCCCTCCGACATGGCGCCCTCGCGCCGGTTCTCGGGCTTCGAGCGCAAGGAGGGCGGCGCCACCCTGTCGGTGGTCGAGTTGCCCCCGGCCGCCTTCGCCGACCTCGTGACGAACTTCACCGACGCCAACCTGAAGAGTCAGGGCTTCCAGGTGGAGACGCGCGAGCCGGTCAAGATCGGCGAGGCCGAGGGCATGCTGTTCATCGGTGCGCAACCGGGCGAGCCGGGCAGCGGCACGCCCACGGTCCGCAAGTGGCTGCTCCTCGTCGGTGATCCGACCGTGACCGGCCTGATCATCGGGCAGGCGCTGCCGGACGCCGAGACCGAGACGACGATGCGCGACCTCGTCACCGGCGTGACGATCCGCCCGGCCCTGTCGCTGGCGCAGCAGGTCGAGGCGCTGCCGTTCCGGATCGCCGATCCGGCGGGCTTCCGGCCGTTGCGGGTGCTTGCCGGCAACTCGATCCTGATGACGGAGGGGCCGAAGGACCAGATGACCAGCCTGGAGCAGCCGATCCTGGTTCTGGCTCAGGCGGTGCAACCCCCCCCAGCCGCCGAGCAGCGCGACGCGTTCGCCAGGGCGGCGCTCTACGCCAACCAGACCATGAAGGACTTCGTGATCGAGCGGGCGCAGAGCTATCGCTCGAACGGCACCGACTGGCACGAGATCGTGGCGCGCGCCACCGACCTGCCGACGAACACCCCTGTAGTGGTCTCCCAGACCATCCGCTTCGCGCCGGACGGATACCTGCGCGCGCTCGGCGTCGTGCGGCAAGATCAGCGCGAGGGCATGCTGGCGAAGTTCCGCGAGGTCGTCGACAGCGTGCAGGTCAGGTGAGGGGCAGTGGAGAGGCCGGATCGAGGTAGACGTACCGCGCGCAACAGGGCCGACCACCTGCTGCGCACGTTGAAGGACGTTCGGCCGTTCGGGTTCACTCGGGGCTTCGCAGCCGGGAGGGTTAAGCGTGTCTTCGTCGGCGGGCCTGCTCAGACACACCGGCTCAGGATCAAGTCGGCGTGAATGCCTTCGGCTCGGCCGGCGACGATCGCTACCAGTGCGCGTGCTCCTGCTGGGTCGGCATGCGGCCCTGCGGGGTGAGCTGGTCGATCACGCCCGGAAGCATCTGCGAGAGCTGCGAGAGCAGGTCCGAACCGCCCATCCCCGTCTGCTGCGAGAGTTGTCCCACCGTCTCGGGGCCGAGCGCGGCGCCGAGATCGTGCGGTGCGATCGGCTGGTTCTGGCCGGACCCGATCCACGAGTTGATCGTGTCGCCGTGGCCGGCCCGGGTGAACTGCTCGACCAGGGCGCCGAGGCCGCCGGCCCCGCCCGCGCCGCCGAGGAGGCCGCCGAGACCGCTCCCTTGCGTCGAACCGCCCAAGCTGCCGCCAGCCGCCTGCCCCAGGAGGCCGCTGAGCCCGCCGGCATTGCCGCCGGATTGCGCCGCGAGCAGACTCATCAGGACGCCCACCAGGGGGTTGGCTCCCGAACCCTGTTGCTGGCCGGCGTTGCCGCCCAGCACGCTGCCGATGATGCTGTCGAGAAGTCCCATGTTCTCTACTCCTGAAGCGGCCCTGGAGCCGAACGCCGCGTGACGGTCCGAGGTGCGTGCCCGAGCCGCTGCGCCCCTGCTAGCAATCGTCGCTGCCCTGCTTGACCACCTTGCCTTCGGCAGGCTTGGCCTCGTCGGGCTTGATCCGCTCGTTGGCGCCGACGTTCTCCATCGCGCCCACAGCACCCGGATCTTCCTTCTTGGCGCCGGGCGTGACCTTCGCCGTCGACGAGCCGTCGGCGATCGAGGTGTTGTCTCCGGATGCCTTCTGCCCGGTGCTGTCCGTCGTCGTCCCGACCGCGCAGGGTTTGGCCGAGATGCCGTCGAGTGCGAGCAGGCTGAGTGTGCCGGCGAGAGCGAGGCTCTTGATGATGGTCACGGTGTCCTCAGACGTTGCGTTCGTTGATCCGGTGACGGCGTTGCCCGTCGCGCTTGGCGGGCCCGACGATGGGCGGCCAAGTCGCGAGCCGGGGCCGCGCGAGCCCGGGGCCGGCAACCGGTCGCCGCGCGGACTCCGATCGTCGCGGAACCCGCAGCAGATGGCCGTTCCGCCCGGTCGCGGCGTCGGCGAGGCGCAACGGTCCTCGACCGCCTCAGCCCGGGTAGTTGTAGACCCGCACACGCCGGCCGATGGGCACGCGCGCGTGGCCCGCCGAAGCGGTGTCGCCCAGGACCGACCCGGCGGCCGGGTTCGCGCCGGTGAGCGTGGAGGTGTTGGTTTCCGTGCGGATCGCCTCGGCATCGGTCCCCGGGGCCGTCCAGCCCGACTGCTTCCAGCCTTCCTGACGCGCGTCGATGTCGACTGCGCCGTGCTCCTCCAGGATGGTGCTGGCCATGGCGACGTGCGCCTCGTCGGCGCGTACGGTGAGGACGGTTCCGCCGCGGCGCACGCCCTCCGAGTAGGCGTGAGCGTCCGCCTCGCTCAGGCCGGCGCCCGCGAGCGAGCCGGCGAGCCCTCCGGCGGCGGCCCCGATGCCGGCGCCCGTCAGCGTCGCGACGAGCCAGCCCGCGGCCACGACCGGGCCGACGCCGGGGATGGCCATCAGGCCGAGGCCGGCGAGCAGGCCCGCGCCTCCGCCCAAGACCGTGCCGAGCGTGGCACCGGTCCCGGCACCGGTCGAGGCGTGCTCGGCAGTCTCGCGCGTCCCGTCGGTCGCCTGGCCCTCGTTGTTGCTGACGAGGCTGATGTCGCCGTGCGGTACGCCGGCCGTCTCGAGCTTCGTCACGGCTGTCGTGGCGTCTTCGTAGCGGTCGTAGAGAGCCGTCAAGGTACGCGTCGGCATGGTGTGCTCCCGAAGGGATTGAGGATCTGAGGAGATGGCCGGGGGTGAACGGCGCCTACCGGAGGGCGACGTTGCCCTTGAAGTCGAGGCCGACCTCGGTAGCCTTGCCATCCAGCATCGCGCTTCCGCGCCAGATGCCGTCCGCGTCCTTCTTGAGGTCCTTGACCTCGTGAAAGCCGGACTTCTCGAAGCGGCGGCGCGCCTCGTTCTCGGTGAAGCTGTTGGCACCCGGTTCCAGCTTGACGTTCGCCAGGGTACCGGTGCCTGCGGGCTTGCCGTCCACGGCATGGTCGGTGTTGGGCCGCGTCACGGCGTTCTGGCCGCCGGACGTCGCGCTCGATGTGCCCCCGGTGGCGGGAGTCCCCGTGACGGTGGTCTGCGCAGGGGCGGGACCGGCCGTCCCGATCAGCGATAGCACGGCGAGGATGGTCAGCTTCGTTCGCATGAGGGTCTCGGGGTTTTGGGTGGGGCCCGTACGGCTGCAGGTCGGCAGCGCACGCGCGGGGCGTTTCGAGGGCCCGCCCGGCGTCGCGGCGACACCGGGCAGGTCGGCTCGTGGCCTTCAGAGCGGCTTGCGGGGCGTGGTGCTCGTCGTGGTCCCGGTCGTGCCGGTCCGGGTGACGTTGCCGCGCTCGTCCTCGACCTCGACCTCGGTGTGGCGCACCGTGTCGCTGACCGTCTCGGTGCGCTGGCTCGCGTCCTTGCGGATACCGACCTCCTCGACCACGCGGGCGTCCTTCGACACCACCGCCTGCTCGCGCATCTCGGTCGCCTCGATCGTCTTGTCGGCGAACAGCGCCTCGTCGGCCACCGTTACCGGGCGATCGACTGCGCGGCGGTCCACCGTCACGGTCTCGTCGTGCAGCGTCACGTTCTCGCTGACGTCCTTGCTGACCGCGTACGACCGCACCCGCACCCGGCCGCTGTCGACCAAGCGCTTGCCGACGTTGAGACGCTCCTCGACCACCGGGATGTAGTCCTTGTCGCCGACCGCCGCGCCGCGGGCGCCGACGGCCTCGGTCGCGCCCTGCGCCCGCAACGCGGTCGCGCCGGTTGCCGCGCCGGCGGTGGTCGTGCCGGCAGCGCCGGCGTAGCCGGTCCAGCCTTCCTTGCGCCACGTGGCCTCGCGCTCGTCGAGGTTGACCGAGCCCTGCTCCTCGAGGATGTCGTAGGCCTTCTCGGCATGAGCGTCCTCGACGGTTGCGCTCAGCATGGTGCCGCCGCGGTTCAGGCCCTCGCTGTAGGCGTAGCGATCCTCCTCCGGCATGAAGAACTCCTTCAGCGAGCCCCACACGCCGCCCTCGTTCCCGCTGGCGCTGGTGGTCCCGGTCTGGGTCGTCTGCTTGCCCGACAGGATCTTGATCGCGCTGGCCGGGATGCCGAGGGTGACGAGCTTGGCCTGCGCAGCGACTGCGTCGGCGTGGTTGTCGTACATGGCTGTGATGGTCTGGGTCATGATGTCGTCTCCTCTGGTAGGGATGGTTGCTCCGCGACGTGGCCGTCCGGGCTCACGTGCTCGACCACGGCGCGCTGCGTGCGCAGCGTGACGGGGACCTCGACCTCATCGTTCGATGTCGTGCTGCGGATGTGCACCTCTTCCCGGAGCACCAGCCGCTTCTCGACGACGAGGATCTCTTCCAGGACGGGGATGACGGTCACGCCGTCCTCCGTCCGAACTTTTGGTGGGGCTTCGCCCTCGGCGAGCGTGCGGTTGATCGCCACCCGAGTGACCCCAACCCCGTCGCTGCGCAGACTCTCGCGCAGGATCTGCTCGGTGGTCTCGGTTCGGGTGCTGACCCGGACTCGCCCCGTTTCGACCGCACGCACATCGATGCGCGCGGTCTCCTCGACCAGGGGCAGGACCATCTCCGAACCGCCGACCATCCTCGCCGCGTCGGCTTCCCGCGCGCCGAGCAGGGGAGGCTCGGGCGCGGCGAGGTCGTTCCCGCTCATGCGCGGCGGGCGGTGAGCGGCGCGGTGCGCGTCACGGTCGGATCGACCGCGGAACCGCGCCCGGCGAAGAAGGCGGCCAGCGCCCCGAAGATCAGCGCCAGCGCGCCGAACAGGGCGCCCTGCGACACGGTGCGGGCCGTGGCATCAGCGGCCTGCTGCGCCTGGAGCTTGGCCTTCACCGTCGTGTCCTTGAACTGCTGCGTGTACTGCGCGACCTGCGCACGAGCCTGCTCGACGGGGATGTTCTGCGCCTTGGACAGAGCCTGGGCCGCCTTCTCGGAGGCGTCGGCCTGCTGAGCGGCGTCACCCGTGACGGCCGAGCGCATCGCGGTCACCGCCGCGTCCTTGAGCGCTGCCGGGTCCGAGCCGGTGCTGCCGCGGACCTGACCCTCGATGCCGGAGAACGGGTCCGACAGCTTGGTCAGGGACGGCGCCGCCGCCTGCGCCGCGGTCTTGACCGAGCCGCCGAGCGCGTTGCCGACACCGCCGATGGCGCTCGATGCGGTGCCGAGCGCGCCGCCGACGAGGCCGCTGGCGGCCGAGGACAGCAGGTAGAGCACCACGAGGGTGGAGACCGCCCAGGCGATCAGGCCGTGATAGCCCGCGGTCGAAGTCGAGGGCTTGCCCGACAGGCGGCCGGCCAAGTAGCCGCCAGCGGCCGCGGCGAGCACGCCAGAGAGCACGAACCACAAGCCTGCGCCGATCCCGATGGAACTCGCCGACGGCGTGCCGTCGCCCATCGGATCGACCGTCGAGAGACCGATGCCGATGCCGAGCATGTTGAGGATGACCTGCGTGATCAGCGCCGCCACGGCACCCGCGAACACCGCACCCCACGAGACCGAGTGCAGCATCATCGTGCGCATGTCCTCGGCCGGCGTCACCATGCTAGTTTGCGGAATGTCACGGTCGACGACCGGTCGGGTTGTCTCTGAGACGATTGCCATGCGGATCGATCCTTGAGTTTTACGGTAAAGATGAGAACGTGTTCCGGCCGGCCCGGCGATGGGTTGAGCGTGACGGCGCCGAGCCGAGTTCCAGGATTACTGAGGGTTTGAGTGTGCCGAGACGCGACGATGCGGGAAACCGTCGAGGAAGGCCGCGGTCGGGCCCAGGAATTCCTCAGGAAACGCTCGAACTTCGTGGCCGATCCGGTGAGAGCCGCGGTTGGGGCGTTTCGTGAAGGACCCCGAGGCGATCCGAGCGAGGAGGGGACAAGAGCTGGCTCCGGCGTTCAGGTGCGCGTCGGTGCTCCCACAGGATGCGGCCTGCGAGCTTGAATGACGGGATGGTTGATCTAGACCGAACTCGGTCGTTGTGAGTGGAGATACCGAAACAACGTGGTCGGCCGGCTGGCGTGCCACGTTTTAAGTGCGACGAATTTGACAGTCGTATCCCCTTGCCTTGGCCGTTTCCGCGGATCATGCCAAGTTTTGCTTGATCAGAGCGCGACCACAACCATCCGACAGAAGCTCACCGCATGTTCAAGCCGCTCACCACTTCCGGTCTCGCGACCTAGTGATGTGATGCTCGGCTCAAATTAGCTTCTGGCCTCACAAGACGCCTCGTCAGGCGATGTTCCGACGATTTACATAATAATATTTTAGCCCAGTCGGCTTAGTGTTTTCGACCCAGCTTCGCAGATCCCGCCGGATCGGTGGGCCGGCTGCTGCCGATCCCGCGCTCCCGCCCCCAGACGACCGCCGCGCTGCGCCGTCTCACCCCGATCTTGCGGTAGAGGCTCGCGACGTGGTTGCGGACCGTGCTCAGGGACAGGCCGAGTGCGGCACCGATCTCCGCGTCGGTGGCACCGCGGCAGATCCCCTCCAGCATGTCGCTCTCGCGGGCCGTGAGCTTGCCGGAGAAGGACGGAGGCGCCCCGGGCCGGGGCGGGTTTCGCAGCAGGGCGAGCTTCTCGATCACCCCGCGGCTGAACCACGACGCGTCGGCCATCACCGCCTCGATGGCTGAGATCAGCTCGGTCTCGGTGCGCTTGCGCGCCGTGATGTCCTGCACGGCGCAGAGCAGGCCGGCGGCGCCGTTCACCACGACCTGCTCGGCCGAGACCAAGCAGTCGAGCACATCGCCCTGCCGGGTGCGCAGGCGCCCCTCGAAGGCCCGGACCCGCCCGTAGCGCTGCAACTCGCGCCGAAACCGGGTGCGCTCCGCCTCCTCGGCCCAAGGGACCGAGGCGATGTTCGCGGCATCGCCGAAGGCCGCCGCGAACGCATCGTTGACGCTCGTCGGCACGTCCGCGTCCGAACTCAGGAGGGCCGTCGGGATGGGGCTGAGCGCGAAGGCCTTGGCGAAGCGCTCCTCGCTCAGGCGAAGTTCGGCCTCCGCCCTTCGGCGATCCTCCAGGTCGGCGAAGGTGAACAGCATGCACGGCTCGCCTCCCGGCATCTCGATGGGATGGCCGGCCACGATGACGTACTTCTCGCCGTCGGACGGAACGGACAGGCACGCTTCCCGCTGACGGATGGTGGTGCCGGCGTGCAGGTTAGCGATCGCGGCGGCACGATGCTCGCCCTGGCCCAGGAGGTCGATTTCGGTGAAGGTCCGGCCGAGCACCTGTGCGCGGGTGTATCCGGTCAGATCGGCGAACCCCTGGTTGACCTTGACGTAGCGCAGGTCGGAGAGCCGGCAGACCACGGCCGGCGCCGGGTTTGCGCGGAACATGCTCTCGAAGCGCTTCTCGGCCTCGTAGCGGTCGCTCACGTCCTGCATGACGAGGGCGAGGCCGGTCGGCGTCCCGGCCGCATCGGTCGTCACCAGCCCGCGGATGCGATGCATCCAGATCCCGTCCCGTCCCCGCGCGTGCCGAACCTCGACGACGGCGTCGCGAAACGCCTCGCCGGCGAGCACGCGCTCGATCGGCGGCTGGAGCGGCCCGACCTCGTGGTGGTTGCGGTAGCGCAGCACGAAATTGGCGCGGTACTCGGCCGCGGTGACACCGAGGTCTTCGAGGTCGGCGACGCCGTGCATGGCGAGCGCGGCCTTGTTGGCGTAGGAAAGGGTGTGGTTCGGCTCGATCAGGATCACGCCCTCGCCGAGGCCGGCGACGACCTGCGCCATACGTGTTCTGTCGGCGTCGTCGGTCATGCTGCTGGTCCCGGCCCCGCCGCGCATGATGGGCGGGGCCGCGGCGGGCCATCAACCCGGGTTCCGCGAGCAGGGCGCGCGTGACACCTGCCGGGAGTACCGGCGGTGGCAGCGCGGCCGTGACCCCTGCGCGAGCCCTCGCCGAAAGACCACCATGCGGCGCCGTCGACCTCGCGGGCCTCGTCGGCGGCCTCTACCCGGAGCCGGAACGCTTCGCCGACCTCCAGCGCCCGGACCGGCGCTTCCGCGCGACGACGAACGACGCGACCCGGCAGGCCAAGCTCGCGGGTCGGCGTCGGGCGGTGCGGGGGTTGCCTGCCTCGGCGGAGGGCAGTCCTTGAGGCGGGACGCCCCGAGGCCGTGAGACACGGCGTCAAACGAAGCTGCGCTCGTAATCGCAAGGGACTTCGCGGTCCGCCTCGGCGAGGAAGCGCGCGATCCGAACGGTCTCGCTGAAGGTCCAACTGCGCCGGCCAGGAACGCCCTCGCGCGGTCGATAGATGACATCCTTCGCCGTCACCACCTCGATGCATCGAACCTGACCGTCATGCGCGAGGTAGCAGCTCCCGGCCGTCAGATCCTTCGGCGTCAACGGCATTCATCCCTCCGGGCCCGACGCGGGACCGGCCGGGCCGCCGCCCGGATCGGCGAGGCCGCCCGCTCCGGACTGCAAGGGATGTGCCTCCCGAAATCGAGCCC
This sequence comes from uncultured Methylobacterium sp., assembly GCF_964242245.1. Lineage (NCBI taxonomy): Bacteria > Pseudomonadati > Pseudomonadota > Alphaproteobacteria > Hyphomicrobiales > Methylobacteriaceae > Methylobacterium > uncultured Methylobacterium sp. The sequence goes on from NZ_CAXTBY010000012.1 coordinate 53,486, forward strand.
GTAAACGAGGAAGGGGCGGCCCGCCGGGCCGCCCCTTCGCACGTCCTGCCCGCCCTTACTCGGCGGCGGCCGGGGGCAGCTCCTCCAGCGGGCGGGCACCGCTCTCGCTCGCCTTCTGCTGCAGGATCATGCTGTCGCGCCGCCGCGCGATCGTGCGGATGTCGGCCACCATCGAGCCCGTGCCCGCCGGGATGAGCGAGCCGACGATGACGTTCTCCTTGAGCCCTTCGAGGTGATCGACCTTGCCGTTGACCGCCGCCTCCGTCAGCACGCGGGTGGTCTCCTGGAACGAGGCCGCCGAGATGAACGACTTCGTCTGCAGCGACGCCTTGGTGATGCCGAGCAGGACCGGCACGCCCTGGACCGGCTTCTTGCCCTCGGCCAACAGCTTCTCGTTGATCTCGGTCAGCTCCGTGCGGTCGATCTGGTCGCCCGCCAGGATGTCGGAATCGCCGCCGTCGGTGATCTCGACCTTCTGCAGCATCTGCCGGACGATGACCTCGATGTGCTTGTCGTTGATCGACACGCCCTGGAGCCGGTAGACCTCCTGGATCTCGTTGACGAGGTAGGCGGCCAGTTCCTCCACGCCCTTGATCGCCAGGATGTCGTGCGGCGCAGGGTTGCCGTCGACGATGTAGTCGCCGAGCTCGACCACGTCCCCGTCCTGAAGGTGGATGTGCTTGCCCTTCGGGATCAGGTACTCGACATTCTCGCTGCCGTCGTGCGGCGTCAGCGAGAGCCGACGCTTGTTCTTGTAGTCGCGCCCGAAGGCGATGGTGCCCGACTTCTCGGCGATGATCGCCGCGTCCTTCGGGCGCCGCGCCTCGAACAGCTCCGCCACCCGCGGCAGGCCGCCGGTGATGTCGCGGGTCTTGGCCGAGTCGGTGGAGACGCGGGCGAGGATGTCGCCCGCCTTCACCGTACCGCCCGGATCGTAGCCGATGATCGCGTCCACCGGCAGGAAGTAGCGGGCATCCGACCCGCGCGGCAGCTTGTACGGCTTGCCCTCGGCGTCGACGACGACCATCGCCGGCTTCAGGTCCGAGGTACGGGCCGATCCGCGCCAATCGATGACGACGCGCTTGGCGATGCCGGTCGACTCGTCGGTGGTCTCGGTGATCGACTGGCCGTCGACCATGTCCTCGTACACCACGGTGCCGTCGGTCTCGGTGATGATCGGGCGGGTGTAGGGGTCCCACTCGGCGATGCGCTGGCCGCGCTTGATCTTGTCGCCGTCGTCGACCCGCAGGCGCGCGCCGTACTGGAGGCGGTGCACCGCCCGCTCGGCCCCGTCGGCACCGACGATCACCACCGCCACGTTTCGGCCGGTGGCGATCAGGTCGCCGTCCGAGTTCTTGGCGACCGCGCGGTTGCGGATCTTGATCGTGCCCTCGAAGCTCGACTCGATGAAGGACGAATCCGCGATCTGCGCCGCGCCGCCGATGTGGAAGGTGCGCATCGTGAGCTGGGTGCCCGGCTCGCCGATCGACTGCGCCGCGATGACGCCCACCGCCTCGCCCATGTTGACGGGCGTGCCGCGGGCCAGATCCCGGCCGTAGCAGGTGGCGCAAACCCCCTGGCGGGTCTGGCAGACCAGCACCGAGCGGATCTTCACCTCCTGGATGCCCGCCGCCTGGATAGCGGGCAGGTGGCGCTCCTCGATGGTCTCGCCGGTCTTGACGATGACCGTGCCGTCCTGGGCGACCAGATCCTCAGCGGTCGCACGGCCGAGAATGCGGATGGCGAGCGTCGCGACGACCTGCCCGGCATCGATGATGGCGCGCATCTTGATGCCGTTCTCGGTGCCGCAATCGACCTCGCGGATCACCGCGTCCTGCGCCACGTCGACGAGGCGGCGGGTCAGGTAGCCGGAGTTGGCCGTCTTCAACGCCGTGTCCGCCAGCCCCTTGCGGGCGCCGTGGGTGGAGTTGAAGTACTCGAGGACGTCGAGGCCTTCCTTGAAGTTCGAGATGATCGGCGTCTCGATGATCTCGCCGGACGGCTTGGCCATCAGCCCGCGCATGGCGGCGAGCTGCTTCATCTGCGCCGGCGAGCCGCGCGCGCCCGAGTGGCTCATCATGTAGATCGAGTTGATCTGCTTGTCGGCGCCGTTCTCGTCCTTCTGCACGGTGGAGATGCGCAGCATCATCTCGGCGGCGAGCTTGTCCGAGCACTTGGCCCAGGCATCAACTACCTTGTTGTACTTCTCACCTTGGGTGATCAGGCCGTCGTTGTACTGTTGCTCGTAGTCCTTCACCAGCGTGCGGGTGTCGTCGACGATCGACCACTTGTTGTCCGGCACGACCATGTCGTCCTTGCCGAACGAG